>JBOFFO010000072.1:0-2441 GCA_051648665.1 Beijerinckiaceae bacterium
TAAAGTGTCAACTGAAGTGATTAATCGTGACAGGCGCGCAAGTTGTTACGGGGGCAGTCATGTCGGTATCGTTTCAGGGGCAGTTGAAGGCTGCACAGCTTCAGCGGCTGAGTGAGCTTGCCGGTGAATCCTTCGGCCATTCCGGCGATGGAGACTCGTGTGGTTTGCGGCCGCGGAATCCGAGGGCGAGACTGCGCACATGGCTTGCGCTTGGCGCTGGGGCATTGACGGTTGCGCTGCTGACAGCCTGGGTATCAACCACTGCATAAATCTGTGGATATTCAGGCCAAGTTCAGCCAGCGCCTGTAGCTTCCTGCCCATCAGAGGGCGATTTTACTCGCCGGGCAGGGGAATTCATTGGCCAACTGGGTATCGCGCCACCCATATCGGGTGGCTTGCATGCTGTTTGTGCTGGCATGGGCGGTGATCAGCGCGCCGTGGCTGAGCGGCGCTGTGACGATTCCCTACGACGCCAAGGCGCACTTTCAGGCCCAGGTGGCGTTTTTGGCCAAGGCCATTCATGCCGGGCAATCACCTTTCTGGACACCTCATGTCTTTGCCGGTTCGCCACAAATTGCTGATCCGCAGAGCCTGATTTTCTCGCCGGCCCTGCTGCTGGCGCTGATCACGCCAGACCCCAGTTTTTGGGCCGTGGATGTGCTGGTGCTGGTCATACTTGGCATCGGCGGGCTGGCGATCATCGGCTTCTTCCATGACAGGGGTTGGCACCCGGCAGGCGCCTTGGTTGCAGGGCTGGGATTTGCCTTCGGGGCCTCGGCGGCGTGGCGCATCCAGCATGTCGGCCAGATTGAATCCTACGCCTTCTTCGGCGTGACCTTGTGGCTGCTGGCGCGCGCACTCGACCGGCGCAGTGCGCTATGGGGTACATGGGCCGGCGCGTCTGCCGGGATGATGGTGGTCGGGCCGGATCAGGTGGCGTTCCTCGCTCTGCTGGTGCTGGCGGGCTATGCGCTCGATCACATCATGCGCGCGTCGATTGCCTGGCGCGATCTCGTGCGCACGCTCGGCGCAGCCGCCGGGGCAGGGCTTGTGGTCGTCGCACTGCCATTGATTATGACCTTGCTGTTCGCCAGCGAAACCCAGCGCGCCGATATTCCCTTTGCCGAAGCGATCAAGGGATCGCTGCATCCGGCCTCGTTCCTGACATTTCTGATCGCTGACCTGTTTGGTGCGGGCGACCCCAAGGTCGATTACTGGGGCCCATCCAGCATGGCGTGGGATCCCGGCTCACTGTCGCTCGCGCAGAACATGGGCCAGATGTATGTGGGCGCTGTGCCAGCGCTGGTGCTGCTGGCCTTTGGCCTCGTGCGCGGACTGGTATTCGCGCAGCGCATCCGGTTTTTCACGTTGGCTTCGCTGGTGCTGATTGGTTATGCGCTCGGCGGCTATACGCCGGTTTTCAAATGGATGTATGACTGGCTGCCCGGTGTGCAGATGTTCCGCCGCCCGGCGGATGCGACATTTCTCATCGGCGCGTGCCTTGCCATCGTTGGCGGTTATTGTGTGCATCGCTGGCTGATTGCGTCCGACAACCGCGTGCCCAAGCGTGCCGGTATCACGGATCTTGCATTGATCGTCGGGCTGATCGCCGTTGCATTTGTGCTGTCCTACAAGCGCGGCCATCTTGGCGATGCGATCAGGCCCATCATTGAATCCTTTGTCTGGTTTGTGATGGCGGCGGCTGTTTTGATTGCCGCGCGCGCGTCGCGACCTGTGATGCCATTGATGCCGGTGCTGCTTGTTACAGCACTCACGGCAGCCGATCTGCGCATTAACAACGGCCCCAATGAATCGACGGGTCTGAAGTATCGCCAATATGATATTCTCGACCCGGCGACGAAGAATGAGACCATCCGGTTCTTGAAAGAGCGTCTCGCGGCACGAAGCAATTCTGACCGGCGCGACCGCGTTGAGCTTGTCGGCCTTGGCTTTGAATGGCCGAACGCGGGCCTTGTGCACGGCTTTGATCATACGCTGGGTTATAATCCTTTGCGCATGGCGGATTTCGCGCAGGCGACCGGTGCGATTGATACGATTGCCGGGCCGGACCAGAAGCATTTTTCACGGTTGTTTCCGCGCTATCGATGCAAGATGGCGGATATGCTTGGTCTGCGCTATATCGTGTCCAGCATTCCCATCGAGAAAGTCGATACGCAATACAAGCAGGGCGACCTGCGCTTTATCACGCGCACGAAGGACGGGTTCATCTACGAAAATCCCAATGCGCTTCCACGCGTTCTGTTTACCAGTGAATTTCGTGTCGCGGATTTCGAGGAATTGCAGCGCACAGGCGTGTGGCCGGATTTCGATGCGCGCAAGACCGTGCTGCTCGATGCGGTGCCTGACGAGCCGCTGGCCAACAATCTCGACAATGGCGGCCCATCAAAAGTTTCACTGACGCGCTACGAAAATACGTCGAT
>JBOFFO010000073.1:0-10334 GCA_051648665.1 Beijerinckiaceae bacterium
GCGCTGAGGAAGAGGCGGAAGAACGCCGCGAGGCCGAACTGGAACGCCAGCGCAAGCAGGAAGAAGCGAAGAAGGCCGCCGACGCCAAACGTATCGCCGATGAAAAGCGCGCGGCGGACGACAAGCGCCGCAAGGAAGCCGAGGCCAAGGCGCTGCGCGAGAAACAGGAGCGCGAAGCGGAAGAGGCTGAGGAGCGCCGCGAAGCTGAGCTTGAAAAGAAAAAGCTGGCGGAGCAGGCGCGCAAGGCCGCTGAGGCCAAAGCTGCGGCAGATGCCAAACGGGCGGCCGAAGCGAAACAGGCTGCGGACGAAAAAGCGCGGCGCGAAGCGGAAGCGCGGCAGACGGCCGCGCGCGCGCAAAGCGATGGCAAGCCGTTCAACCCCAGTGACATCGAGAAATTGTTGCAGAACAAGCAACGCGCGACGACGACCGGATCCACCGGCGCACAGCCGCAGCGGCAAGCGTCACTTGGCACGGCCACGGGCGCGGATGCCAAACTCAATCCGTCGCAGCGCGAGGCGCTGATCGGCATTTTGCGCGACCAGATGACGCGCTGCCTTTCCATTCCGCCTGGCTCCAATCCGCAGGCGCGGCCCAGCATCCGCGTACAGCTCAATCAGGATGGCTCGCTCTCTGGAATGCCGTCTGTGACAGCGGGGGATGCGGCCGTTGGGCAGGCATCGGTGCGCGCCATTCGCGGCTGCGCGCCTTACCGCATTCCGGCGCAATATGCGTCGTTCTACAATGACTGGCGGTCGCTGCTGGTCACCATCGATATTTCCGACCTCTGAGTCGTCACGCCAGAAAAGAGCCTGTCATGCCGATGACATTTGTCATGAACCGCCGAAGCCTGCTGCAATCCATCGCGGCGAGCGCTGTCGCGCCTGTCCTCATTGTTCCGATGCGCAACGCGCGGGCGGAACTGCAATTCGATTTGCGCCCCGGTGCGTTCAAGCCCATGCCGATTGCGGTTGCGGATTTTGGCGGCGATTCCGAACAAAGCGGGCGCGTTGCGCAGGTGATTGTCAACAATCTGCGCCGCAGCGGTTATTTTACGCCACTGGCGAAGGAGAAATTCCCGGAAAATCCGGCTGCCGACGCGGTGCCGAATTTCGAGGCATGGAAAGCGACGGGCGTGCAGGCGCTGATTACGGGCCGTACGCTGAAAGATGGCGCACGGCTGCGCACGGAATTCCGGCTGTGGGAAATCGCCACAGGCCAGCAGGCGACAGGCCAGCAGCTCGCAACCGATGCGGCGAACTGGCGGCGCGTGGCGCATCTTGTGTCGGATTCTGTTTGGGAAAAAATCATCGGCGAAAAAGGCCATTTCGACACGCGCGTGGTGTTTGTCGATGAAAGCGGGCCGAAGGAGCAGCGGCGCAAGCGGCTCGCCATCATGGATCAGGATGGCGCGAATGTGCGCTATCTGACCTCGGGCTCCGAGCTTGTGGTGACGCCGCGTTTCTCTCCCAATTCGCAGAGCATTGCCTACATGGCGTTCTCGCAAGGCGGTGACGCGCGCGTGTTCGTGCACCAGCTTGAATCCAACCAGCGTGAGGCGGTTGGTAATTTTCAGGGCATGAGCTTTTCGCCGCGCTTTTCGCCGCAGGGCAACCGGCTGATCATGAGCCTGCAACAGGGCAGCGCCTCGAACATCTATGCCTATGATCTTGGTTCGCGCGCCACGTCGCGGCTGACGGACGGGTCATCGATCGACACGTCGCCGTCTTTTTCGCCCGACGGATCGCAGATCGTGTTCGAGAGCGACCGTGGCGGCCAGCAGCAGATTTATGTGATGAGCGCCGGCGGCGGCGCGGCGAAGCGGGTGTCGTTTGGCGATGGCTCGTATTCGACGCCGGTCTGGTCGCCGCGCGGTGATCTCATCGCTTTCACCAAACGCAAGGGCGGCAATTTCGCCATCGGTGTCATGAAGCCGGATGGCAGCGGCGAGCGCATTCTCACCGAAGGTTTTCATAATGAGGGGCCGACCTGGTCTCCGAACGGGCGCTTCCTGATGTTCTTCCGCGATCCCGGCGGCAATGCGGGGGCGAAAATCTACATGGTCGATATTACGGGGCGGGTGGAAACGACGGTGCCAACGCCGAATTTCGCGTCCGATCCGGCATGGGGGCCGCGGCTGTCGGGCTGAAGCGGTTATGACTGCGGACGCTTCAGGTCTCGTCATCCGGCCACACCGGCCCGGCGATATTGGCTGGGTGATCAGCGCGCATGGAGAATTGTATGCGCGGGAGTATGGCTGGGATATTTCCTTCGAGCAGCTCGTGGCGGAGATTGCTGCGAAATTCCTGGCGGAGTTCAAGCCGGGTCGCGAATGCTGCCTGATCGCGGAACTTGATGGCGCGCGTGTTGGATCCGCTTTCGTGGTGGAAGAGTCGCGCGAGGTTGCGAAACTGCGTCTGGTGATTGTCACCCCGCACGCGCGTGGCCTTGGGCTTGGCAAGCGGCTCGTGGCGGAGTGTATCGCTTTTGCGCGGGCGTGCGGCTATTGCCAGATGACGCTGTGGACCAACGACATCCTGCATGCAGCCCGCGCCATCTATGTCGCGCAGGGTTTTCGCCTCGTTGCGGAGGAGAAGCATCACAGCTTTGGCCATGACCTTGTCGGACAGAACTGGCTGCTCGATCTGTGATGCGTTGCGCGCCGGCCACAGCGCAAGAAATGGTTAACCCTGCTGAAAACTTCACGCTTTCCGCCGCAATTTGAACGGCTTTCACAGGCTTTTATCAAGCCTAACGGAACCTTTGATTTACTTCCCTCGGCCAAGAGTAACCCCATGACAACGGCATATTTCCCGTCGGTATCCTTCAAGCAGATGATCGCTGTCGCAGCGATTGCGCTGTCGCTCGGCGCGTGTGCGCGCACCGGCAGCGAGGATGGCGCGGGCGGTCCCGGCGGCCGCATCGGCGCTGGTCAGGCTGTGCCCGGCTCGGCGCAGGATTTTGCGCAGAATGTCGGCGACCGGATTTTCTTCGAGACGGATTCGGTGGAACTGACATCGACGGCCATTGCCACACTCGACAAGCAGGCGGCCTGGCTGCAACGCTACACCAACCATTCCATCCTCATGGAAGGCCATGCGGATGAGCGCGGCACGCGCGAATATAATTTCGCGCTCGGCGCGCAACGGGCGCAAGCCGCCCGCGATTATCTCGCGACGAAGGGCGTTTCCGCCTCGCGTTTCCGCACCACCTCCTATGGCAAGGAACGGCCTGTGGCGGTGTGCAACGATATTTCCTGCTGGTCGCAAAACCGCCGCGCCGTTACGGTGCTGGGAGGCGCGTCGAGCTAGGATTTTACGGACCCTCCCCCTATGCGGACTGCGCCGGCGCCTGCGAAACGCCGCCACCGTTCATGGGAGGTGCAAACAGGCGGCTGGTCCAAGACCGGCTCTCGTCTGTTCAACAAACCGGCGCCGCAGGCGTGAGGCGTTTTCCTCCCGCGGCGCCGGTTTTTCTTTTTCTGCCTTCATGATTATTCCTATGCCTGACAATAACAGGAGCGCGCGATGCTGACCTTGTATGGCCATCCCGGCTGGGGCTCGACCATTATTGAGGCGCAACTCGACTGGTATGGCGTGCCATTCCGCTATGAAGATGCGGGTGATCTGTTCAAGGACGCGCATGCGCGGCAGAAATTGCTGACATTGAACGGCGTGGCGCAGGTGCCGACGCTGGTGCTGGGCGACGGTGCGGTGATGACGGAAAGCGCCGCGATCACGCTGTATCTGGCTGATCTGTCGCATTCGGATTCACTCGTGCCTGCGCCGCAGGCGCCGGAGCGCGCGGCATTCCTGCGCTGGCTGATTTTCATTGTCGCCAACATCTATCCGACCTTCACCTTTGCGGATGATCCTGCGCGGTTCGTGGCCGGTGAAGAGGCGGGGCAACATTTCGCTGCGCAAGTCGGGGCCTACCGGCAAAGACTGTGGCGGATCGTAGAGGGGCAGGCGCAGCAGCCCTGGTTCCTCGGAGAGCGCCTGTCGGCGATCGACATCTATGTGGCTGTGATGTCTCACTGGCAGCCCCGGCATGAATGGTTTGAACTCAATGCGCCGAAGCTGAACGCCATTGCGGCTGCTGTTGCCAGACAGCCGCGCTTGAAACCGGCGCTGCTGCGGAATTTCCCGCACTCTCCGCATTTGTCGTAAGGGGTGACCGGATTTGGCCGCAGCAGCATCACAATTTGGGCATGGCGCAGCCCTATGCTAGAGCAACGTCCTGCTTCTGTGTTCTGAACGACCATGACAAACCTTTTCCGCGCCATGATTTCCGCCGCGCTGCTTGTGTCGGCCTCATCGCTTCCGGTTGCTGCGCAAGATGCAGCCGACATGTTCGTGCGCCTTCAGCGCATGGAACAGCAGATGCGGCAGATGTCCGGCCAGATCGAACAGTTGCAGCATCAGAACCGGCGGCTCGATGAGGAATTGCAGAAGTTTCGCAAGGATACAGACCTTCGGTTTGAGGATGCGGGGAAAGGCGGTGCGGCCCCGGCGGGCGCCAATCCCCGTCCTGCGCCCCCGGCGCGCACACGCAACGATGCCTTTGATCCGAATGCCAATCCGTCTGCGCCGGGCGCACCGCGTGCGCTGGGAACCACGCCGCCGAGTGCGCCCTTGCCCACCCAGGGCAAGCGCAGCGATGCGGGTGGCGCCATGCCGATGCAAATTGATGCGCAGCCGGGGACGGCTGGTTCAGGGCAGCCGGCGCGCATTGGTCCCTCGGTCGCTGCGGCAACCGCTGGCGATGCCCGCAGCGATTTTGCTGCGGCGCAGGATTTGATGAAGCGTGGTGAATACGGCAATGCGGAAATGGCGTTCCGCCAGTTCTTGCAAGCGCATCCGAAATCACCGCTCGCGCCGGAAGCGACCTTTCAACTCGGCGAAAGCTATAACCAGCGCAACCAGTATCGCGAGGCGGCGGAGCAATATCTGAAAGTCTCGACCGCATGGCCGCAATCGCAGCGCGCTGCAACGAGCATGCTGCGGCTGGGCGTGGCGTTGAATGCGCTGGGCGCAAAGGATCAGGCCTGCTCGACGCTGAAGGAAATTGACCGGCGCTATCCCAACGCTGCGGCCAGCGTGAAGCGCGGCGTCGAACGCGAATTGCAGCGCGCGAAATGCGAGGCGTAAGTCAGGCAAACGCAATCGCCAGCGGGCCTGAGGTTGGGTGCGCGTCATGAAGGCCGCTGATGTGTCGCCAGTTTCCGCGCCTGAAGCGGCAGTCTTGTTTGCGCCGTTGCAGCGATATTCGAGCCTGTTGCTGGCCGTTTCCGGCGGACCGGATTCCATGGCGCTGATGGGGTTGGCAGCGGCATGGGCGAAAACATCCGGCGCGCGCATTTCCGTTGCGACCCTGGATCACGGTTTGCGGCCTGAGGCATCGGCAGAGGCGGACATGGTGGCCGATCAGACCCACCGCCTTGGCCTGCGGCACCAGATCTTGCGCTGGCAGGGGGAGAAGCCGAGGGCAGGCCTTCCGGCGGCGGCGCGGCAGGCGCGTTACGACGCGCTGATCCGGCATGCCGGAGAGATTAGCGCAGACGCGATTGCTACCGCCCACCATGCGGACGATCAGGCCGAGACGGTTTTGATGCGTCTTGTCAGCGGCAGTGGCCTGGCCGGTCTTGCCGGAATGGCGCCGCAGCGGGAGGCGGCGCCGGGCGTTATGCTGTGCCGGCCCTTGCTCACCATTTCCAAGGCGCGGCTTGTCACCACCTGTCAGGTGGAGGGCTGGCCGTTTGTAACCGACCCTTCCAATGCCGATGACCGCTTCGCCCGCGCCAGGCTGCGCACGCTGATGCCGGTTCTCGCGGCCGAAGGCCTGACGCCGGACCGGTTGCGGAGGCTTGCGGCGCGCGCCGCGCGCGCGAACATGGCGCTGGCGGGCATGGCTGAGGCTGCATGGGGGCCAATGGCCGCAGCGGTTGCTGCCGGCGTGCCGTTCCCGTCGCGGTTACTCCTGGATCAGCCGGAGGACATTGCACTGCGCCTGCTCGACCGGGCGATCAGCGAAGTGATTGCCATGCACAGCCTGCCGGATGGGCCGGAGAGGCTGGAGCGGCTGGAACGGCTGCTGGATGATCTGACTGCTGCCGGCGCTGCAGGGGCGCCACTCGCCCGCACCTTGCGCGGGGTGCTGCTGCGCCTGTCGCCTTCAGGCAGGCTCCGCCTCCTGCCCGCGCCACCCCGCGGCGTTAAGGGTTCTGCGGCAAAAGCGCCGCAGATTTGCTGAAAATGCTTCCCTTTCGCCCGTTCCCTTGGCATGCACAGGCTGCACACCTATTTAAGACCAAAGCGCATGGCCTTTCGCCCGGCGCCACCGTTGGAAAGCCATGAACTCGATGAACCCCAACTTCCGAAATTTCGCGCTTTGGGTCGTGATCTTCCTGCTGGTGCTGGCGCTGGTGACACTGTTCCAGAGCCCGAGCCAGCGCGGCGATTCCCGCGCGATTCCTTACAGCCAGATGATTGATGACGCGGAGCAGGGGCGGGTCGATTCCATCACGGTCTCCGGGCAGGAAGTGACTGGCACTTACAAGGACGGGCAGGTCTTCACGACCTATGCGCCGTTCGATCCCGGCATGGTCGAACGCATGCGCCAGAAGGGTGTGAAGATTCAGGCCAAGCCGCAGTCCTCCGATACGCCGTGGTTCATTGCGCTGCTGGTGAATGCGCTGCCGTTCCTGATTTTCATCGGCATGTGGATTTTCCTGTCACGGCAGATGCAGAACGGCGCCGGCCGCGCCATGGGATTCGGTAAATCGAAAGCCAAGCTGCTGACCGAAGCGCATGGCCGCGTCACGTTTGAAGACGTTGCCGGTATCGATGAGGCCAAAGAAGACCTGCAGGAGATCGTCGAGTTTCTGAAGGACCCGCAGAAATTCCAGCGGCTGGGCGGCCGCATACCGCGCGGTGTGCTGCTTGTCGGTCCGCCCGGCACGGGTAAGACGCTGACAGCGCGTGCGGTGGCTGGCGAAGCCAATGTGCCGTTCTTCACCATTTCCGGTTCCGACTTCGTTGAAATGTTCGTGGGTGTCGGCGCGAGCCGCGTGCGCGACATGTTCGAGCAGGCCAAGAAGAATGCGCCCTGCATCATCTTCATCGACGAAATTGATGCGGTCGGCCGCCATCGTGGCGCGGGCCTCGGCGGCGGCAATGACGAGCGCGAGCAGACGCTGAACCAGTTGCTTGTCGAGATGGACGGCTTCGAGGCCAATGAAGGCGTCATCATCATCGCGGCGACCAACAGGCCGGACGTGCTCGATCCTGCGCTGCTGCGTCCGGGCCGTTTCGACCGGCAGATTGTTGTGCCGAATCCGGACCTGAATGGCCGCGAGAAAATCCTGCGCGTGCATGTGCGCAAGGTGCCGCTCGGCCCCGATGTGGATCTCAAGATTCTCGCCCGCGGCACGCCCGGTTTCTCCGGTGCGGACCTGATGAACCTTGTCAACGAGGCGGCGCTGCTCGCGGCGCGGCGCAACAAGCGCATCGTTACCATGGCGGAATTTGAAGACGCCAAGGACAAGGTGATGATGGGCGCTGAGCGCAAATCGATGGCGATGAGCGAGGAAGAGAAGAAACTCACCGCCTATCACGAGGCGGGCCACGCGATCGTCGGCCTGAACGTGGTGGCCGGAATTCCGGTGCACAAGGCGACCATCATTCCGCGCGGTCGCGCACTCGGCATGGTGAAATTCCTGCCCGAGGGCGACCGCTACTCGATGAAATACAAGGAATTCACCTCGCAGCTTGCCGTGGCGATGGGCGGGCGCGTGGCCGAGGAACTGACCTTCGGCAAGGAAAATATAACGTCTGGCGCGTCGAGCGATATCCAGCAGGCGACAAAACTCGCCAAGGCGATGGTGACGCAATTCGGCTATTCGGACGAGCTTGGCACGGTCGCCTATGGCGACAATCAGGAAGAAGTTTTCCTGGGCATGTCGATGGGCCGCCAGCAGAATGTGTCGGAAGCGACGGCGCAAAAAATTGATGCGGAAGTGCGCCGCCTTGTCGATGAAGGCTACGAAACCGCGCGCAAAATTCTGACCGAAAAGAATGATGATTTCGTGCGTCTCGCCAAGGCGCTGCTCGAATATGAAACGCTCTCCGGTGACCAGATCAAGGATTTGATCGCGGGCAAGCCGATCACGCTCGATTCCGGCGACGAGCCACCGCCGTCACGCGGGTCCGCTGTGCCGGTGACGAAGCCGCGCCCACCGGCACCCGACGCGGGGATGGAGCCCAGTCCGCAGGTTTAATTGTTGTTTTGCAAAAGCCGGGCCTTGCCCGGCTTTTTCAATGGGGATTATTGATGCTCCGGTTTTTGCTGTCCTTGGTTCTCGCACCGGTGTTGCTGTTGGTGGGGTGGCAAAGATTTCCAGCGGCGGCACAAGACGGTTCGCCTGTCACCATCGGCACGCTGCCACATGTGACGTTTGGCATGGTGCTGCCGCCGGGCTTCTGCCTCGCGGAAAAAGACAAGAGTGATTACGAAGCTGAATATCTGGCGCGGATGGCTGCGCTGGTCGCGCCTTATAACACGCTGATTGCCTTTTTGCTGCCGTGCCAGACCATTCGCGATGCGCGCGATGATGCCGTGACCGATGTGGCGCGCCCGACGCAATGGATCACCATTCTTGCGACCAACGAAGCGCCGGGCAAGCCGCGCTACCTTCCTGATGGAACATTGGAGAGGGCGCTCGATGGCTATGCAGCCGGCGTTGCTGACGCGTTGCGCAGCGGTCCATTTGCCAAACAGTTGCTGAAAGACAAAGCAAAAGAATTGCCGCACATGCATGATTTTGAAATCCATGATGAGGAGCACGCGTTCGGCGCGCGCGATGCGCATGGGGTTTATTTCGCTGGCGCCGTCACCAAACTCACCGAGGGCAAGCGCGTCGCCACCATGTCGATGACGGCGATGACGTTCCTTTATGGATACAGCGTCACGGTGAACGCCTATGCGCCGACAGGCGATATGATCGCACGGAGCAGATTACTGGGGCAGGCGATGATCCCGATGCGGTCGCTGCGCAATCACACACAGGCGGCGCGGTAGCCGGCGGTCGCGTCTCGAAACGTTTTGTGCGTTTCGCCATGATGCTTCGCTTCACGGCCTCAGGCCCTCGACCGGCGTCGGTCTCGGGCGTTCGTCGCTGCAATCGACTTCATCGATTGCTCGCCGCCATGCGGCGACCGCTCCTCACTCCGGAACCTTTACCACATAATTCAGCGCCATGCGGCCGCCATCGGCAAAGATCGTTTCGCCGGTGATGTAGCTGGCGTCCTCGCTGGCGAGAAACGCCGCAATCGCAGCCATTTCTGACGGTTCGCCAAAGCGCAGGAGCGGCGTGCGCGACAGCAGCGTGTTGGAAATCGCTTTGTCCTTGGCGATGGTCTTCAGCATGTCGGTGGCGATCGAACCGGGTCCGATGGCGTTGACGCGGATGCCGAAGGGTGCGAGCGCAATCGCCATGTTGCGCGTGAGCTGGCCGACACCGCCCTTTGAGACATTGTAGGCGGTCTGGTTCGGGATCGTCATCACCGCATTGACGCTCGACATGTTGATGATGGTGCCGGCTTTTCCACCGGCCTTGGCGCGCGCCACCATTTTTTTCGCCACCGCCTGCCCGACGAGGAAAGATCCCTTGAGATTGATCCGCAGCACGCGGTCGAAATCCTCTTCCTTCAATTCAAGAAAATCGGCGGCGTGGACGATGCCGGCATTGTTGACGAGAATGTCGATGCTGCCGAACAGCTTTTCCGCTTCGGCGACGAGATTGGCGACATCGGCCGCGCTGCCGACATCGCAGCGCAGGAAGGCAACCTGATGGTTGTCATCCGTAAGGCGCTGGGCCGCTTCCGGCCCCTTTTTCTCATCCACATCGGCGATGATGACGCGCGCGCCTTCGGCGACAAAACGCTCGACGATGGCAAGGCCGATGCCCTGCGCAGCGCCGGTAACAATGGCGGATTTTCCTGACAGTCTCATGGGGCGCATCCTCGTTTTGTGACACGCAACCTGTCACGCCTGTCGCAAAAGGCAACCCCGCCCGGCGCATGTGGCCCATGACGAAAAACCCGCCTTGCGGAGGGCTTTCTGTCATGCGGCTGCATCCGCGTTTGCGTGCGCGCTCAGTCCTGATTAAACGCCGTGGGCTTTCAAGGCCTCGCCAATTTCACCCAGGATGGCGGGATCGTCGATGGTGGCTGGCATGGCCCATTCATCATGGTCGGCGATTTTTTTCATGGTGCCGCGCAGAATTTTGCCGGAACGGGTTTTTGGCAGGCGCTTTACGGCCACGGCGAGCTTGA
>JBOFFO010000074.1:0-2473 GCA_051648665.1 Beijerinckiaceae bacterium
AAACGATAACGTTCTCACTATGTTCTGTCCATGGGATTGTTCATTGTTGTTCATCGGCTGGCGATTCGGGCAACCAAAAAACGCGGACCTTTCGGCCCGCGTCTTGTCACGCCCCTCGCGTGGATTGTGCGTATCGAGGCCGGCTCACAGCACCGGCGAATAGCTGGCAGGGACCCAGTTGTAGCCCGCACCGTCCTTGGCGACGAAGCCGGTGGAGGGGAAGGCGGCGTGGTAGAAGGCGACCTGCATGCGATCCGCCGCCGCCATGTCGAGCAGCTTCTTGCGCGATTGCACCGCCAGTGGCTTGTCGGCATCGAACATCAGGTGCCATTCCGGATTGCGGGCAAATATGCGCGGGTCATTCGAGGCGTCGCCGACCACGAGCAGCGTCTGTTTGCCGGATGAGACGACGAACGAGGTGTGGCCGATCGTGTGCCCATCGGACTGGATGGCCGTGATGCCGGGCGCAACCTCCTTGCCCCATTCGCTCTGCTTCACATCCTTAAGGATTGGCGCGAACACCCGGCGTGACACCATGAATGCGCCCCGTGCCGCTTCCGGCACGGCATTCATGCGCGAGTCGTCCATCCAGAAACCCACTTCCTTTGAAGGGACGATGATTTCCGCGTTTGGATAGACCAGCGCGCCTTCCTTCGTGCGCAGGCCGTTAATGTGGTCTGGATGGAAATGGCTGACGAGAACGGTATCGATCTGCTTCGGATCGATGCCGGCCGCCGCCATGTTCTCGCCGAGCTTCCCGGTGGTCGGCGCGCCATTGTTGGCGAATCCGGCGTCGATGAGAATGAGCTTCTGGCCGGTGTTGACCACCATCTGGGTGAAGTGGTTCGGCGTCGTCTCCGGGTTCATGAACTGGGCGGCCATGACCTTCTGCACCTCTTCGAGAGGCGCATTGGGGATGTAGGCCTGTTCGACCTTGCGTATCACCACGCCGTCATGCAGCGCGGTGCATTCAAAATCGCCGATTTTGAAGCGAAAGAAGCCGGGGGCCTGCTTGCCCACCGGAGGGGCTGCGGCAAAGCCAGTGGCGGCAAGGGGCGGCAGGGCTGCCAGTCCGGCAGCGGCGGCAGTGCTGGCAAGAACGGTGCGGCGTGACAATGGCATGGCGGCGTTTCCCTTGATTTTGATGGGCCGTGCAGACCCGATGTGGTAAGCTAGGGCGTTCGCACACTGCGGAAAACTGCATGCCTGCACAGGGCCGCTTGCGCAAAAGCAATCAGGCCAATTCGCACAGGGACCAGCGTTAACCGGCGCGCGTAAAGCGCCATCAGTCTTAATGCCGTGAATTTTTACGACAATTTTCGATTTGGTTTTACATCGGACGCAGCGATGCCAATAGTGTGAGCTTGCTGCGGCGCGTGGCTGGCCGTTGCCATTGGCGCGATTGCGCTGGAATGCTGAGGGCATGGAATGAGCGTTGAAACCCGCCGCATCGGTCTGCTGCTGTCAGGCGGCGCAGGCACGCGCCTGTGGCCAATGTCGCGCGCCGACATGCCCAAGCAGTTTCTCAAGCTGTTCGGCGATCTGTCGCTCTATCAGTTGACACTGAAACGGCTGCTTGCTTCCGGCGTCACCGATGTCATTGTCGCTGCCAACCAGTCACACGAGGCGATTTTGGCGGAGCAGGCCCGCGAGATCGGCGTTGCGCCGCCACGCCTGCTCCTGGAACCGGCCCGCCGGGATTCAGGCCCGGCGATTGCGGCCGGCGTCGCCTATGCCCGCAGCCAGTTCGGGGATGAATGCGTGGTTTGCGCCATGCCGTGCGATCATCTGATCCCGGAAACAGAAAAGTTTGCGCTCATACTGGATGCCGCCGCCGATCTGGCACGGCTTGGGTATCTTGGCACGTTCGGGATTATGCCGGTGCTGCCGTCGAGCGAATTTGGCTATCTCCAGCGGGGTGAATCTGTCGCAGGACACGCCGGCGCATTCCGCGTGCAGAAATTTCATGAGAAACCGAAACCGGATGTGGCGCTGCGCTATCTCAGCGAAGGCGGCTATGCTTGGAACAGCGGCATGTTCGTATTCACGGCGGGCGTATTTGCCGCCGAGGCGCAGCTGCATATGCCGGATGTGTGGCGCGCGGCGAGCGATGCCGTAGCTGGCGCGCAAACCAATGGCGGCACGGTGACGCTCGATGCAGACGCCTTTATGAGTGCCCCAAAAATTTCCATCGACTATGCGCTGTTTGAACGCAGCCAGCGCGTGGCGATGGTGGAAGCGAATTTCTCCTGGTCGGATGTCGGCAACTGGTCCTCGGCTTATGAATCGCTGGCCAAGGATGCGGATGGCAACGCCAGCGTCGGTGATGTGCAGATGCGCGACGCGCGCAACACGCTGGCGATCAGCGATCACACACGCGTGGTTGTGGTCGGCGTCGATAATCTTGTGGTGGTGGCACGGCCCGAAGGCGTGTTCGTTGCGCCGAAATCGCGCGCGTCGGAAATCAAGGACA
>JBOFFO010000075.1:0-6743 GCA_051648665.1 Beijerinckiaceae bacterium
TCGCGCACTGCCGCCATCGCCTTTTCGGCGAGCGGCTTCACATTCACATACCACTGGTCGGTCAGAAACGGCTCGACCGGCACGTTCGAGCGGTCGCCATGCGGCACCATATGCACGTTCGGCTCGATTTTATTGAGGAAGCCGCCCTCCTCCATCATCGCCACGATGGTCTTGCGCGCGGCAAAGCGGTCCGCGCCGTGCAATTTCAGCATGGCATCGATGCCAGCGACATCGAGCGCGCCGAGAAAATCTTCATTGCCGATGAGCGCCATTTTCCCTTCCGCATCCATCACATTGATGAGCGGGAGCTTGTGGCGTTTGCCGACATCGAAATCGTTGAAATCATGGGCCGGCGTGATTTTCACGGCGCCGGAGCCCTTTTCCGGATCGGAATATTCATCGGCCACGACCGGAATGAGGCGGCCCACCAGCGGCAGGCGCAGCATCTTGCCGATCAGCGGCTTCCAGCGCTCGTCATCGGGATGCACGGCGACGGCCGTGTCGCCCAGCATCGTCTCCGGCCGCGTGGTCGCGACGGTGATGAAGGTCGCCGGGTCTTCCGGATTATAAATTGTGTCGGCAAGCGGATAATTGAAATGCCAGAGATGGCTTTTCACCTCGACCTGCATCACCTCCAGATCGGAGATGGCGGTCTGGAATTTCGGATCCCAGTTCACCAGCCGTTTGTCACGGTAGATCAACCCCTCGCGGTAGAGATCCACGAACACCTTGAGCACGGCCTGCGACAGGCCCTCATCCATCGTGAAGCGGGTGCGCGACCAGTCACAGCTGGCGCCCAGCCGCATGAGCTGGCCGAGAATGGTCTTTTCGGATTCCTGCTTCTGCTCCCACACCTTGGCGAGGAATTGTTCGCGGCCGAGATCGCGCCGGCCCGGCTGTTGCGTTTCGGCGAGCTTGCGTTCCACCACCATCTGGGTCGCGATGCCCGCGTGGTCCGTGCCCGGCTGCCAGAGCACATCCTTGCCGCGCATGCGCTCGAAGCGGGCGAGGATGTCCTGCAGGGTGTTGTTGAGGGCATGGCCCATATGCAGCGAGCCGGTGACATTCGGCGGCGGGATGACGATGGAGAAGGCCTCCGCCTGCGCCCGTTCGGGCCGCCCGGCGCGGAAGCACTGGTTCGCCTCCCATTGCGCCGCAATGCGGGCTTCCACCGCTGCGGGGTCGAAAGTCTTGTCCATGCTCATCAGGTTGGATCCGAACGAAAAGGCCGGGATTCGAAGGCCCGGCCACACAGGTCTGTTCGGCGCCTAAAAATCCGATGCCGGCCCGCCCGTCAATCGATTTGACGGGGCCAGGCCCGCTTACCGGCCGCCGCGCGCCACCCGTTCGATCTCAGCGCGGACCAGCCGCTCAACGATGGTCGGCAGGTTGTCGTCGAGCCAGACCTTGAGCATGGGCCGCAGCAGGTCCTTCACCACATCATCAAGCGTGCGCTGCGAACCAGCCAGAATGGTGCCGGCGAGATGATCGAAGGCGCTGGATACGGCAATGCCGGCCTGCGCCGACAGAAGGCCCTGATCAATCGCCGGCACAGCCGCGCGCGGCGGCTCCGGAGCCGGGGGCGGCGCCAGCGGCGCCGTCAGTTCCGGCTCATAGGCGCGGGCCGGCTCGGCCACAACGCGGGGCTGGAACACCACCTCATCATCAATGACAGGCGCGTTGGCTGGCGCGGGCGGCGCGGGCGGATCGTCGTCCAGATCGAGCACATCGTCATCTGCAGGAGGCGGTGCGACAGCAGCGAGCACAGGCTTGTCGGCTTTCACCACCGGCTCCGGCTCAGTCTTGGCGGCCGGCTGGTCATCGGCAATGATACGCCGGATGGAGGCGAGAATTTCCTCCATCGACGGTTCATGGCTTTTTGGGCTGGCTGCACTCATACCGGCGTCCCCGCAACACATTCGCGGCGCGAATCACGCGCCATCACAATGTTCACGGTAAAGGCGGCACGGAAGGCTCGGCAAGCGCCCGCGCGATTTCTACCCAGCGGATTTAAGGTTTCGTTAACGCCCGTCCGGCGTGTTGGTGCCGATCCATTTGTCGCGCACCTGATTGAAGTGCGTCGTGGGATCGTGGCGCGCCACTTTCAGATTCAACCGCTCAGCGGTGAGGCGTCCCAGCGCGGAAAGCAGGGAATAGGTTGCCACCACGCGATCCCGCTGCGCTGCGACGAGCGTGACGCGGCCATCGGCCAGTTCCTGCTGCGAATTGAGCACATCGAGCGTTGTGCGCTGGCCGACCTTGGCTTCCTCGCGCACGCCGCTGAGCGCAACCGTTGCCGCCTGCACCTGCGCTTCCGCCGCTGTCACACGCAACCGCGTCGCTTCGACGTTCGCCCATGCGGCCGTCACGGCCTGACGCACCTGTTCACGCACCACATCGACATTCAGCCGCTGCTGGCCCAGCGTTTCCTTCGCCTGACGCACGCGCGAATACACCTGCCCGCCTTCGTAAATCGGAATCGACAGTTGCGCGACGAGCGACGCCGACTGGCGCTGGATGCCGCGATCCTGCAAATCCCAGCGCTGCGACAGCGTGCCGCGCGCGCTCAGGGTCGGATAAAGCTCGCCCTCGACGACTTTCACATTGAGCTGCGCCGCATCGACGCCGTGCATCGCGGCCTGAATGGCGGGATGCTGGCCGAGCGCTGAATCAATTGCGGCCTTCAAATTCTTCGGCAGCATGCCATCGACCGGCTTGGCCGCGCCGAGCGACTTCGGTTCCTGCCCGATGCGCTGGCGATAAGTGGCGATCGACGCCCGCAACGTCGCTTCCGCTCCGGCGGCGGTGGCGCGCGCGGCAGCCAGACGCGATTCCGCCTGCGCCACGTCGGTGCGCGTCACTTCGCCCACGCGGAACCGGTCATTCACCTGACGAAGCTGCTCCTCGATGACCTCGATATTCTGGCGACGCACATTCAGCGTCGCGGTATCCCGCATCACATCCATATAGGCGATGACGGAATCGAGCAGCACCTGCAATTCGGTGTTGCGCAGCACCTCGCGCTCGCGGAACACGACCGATTCCGCCGACCGCACGGAGTTGCCGGTGCGGTTGCCGTTCCAGATCGTCTGGTCCACCGTCAGCGACACGCCGCGCGGCAAATAATCGCGCGAGCCATTCTGCGATGCGCCGGCGCCGGAGGTCCGGTCGGACTGGATACCGGCATCCGCCGTCGCGTTGATGCGCGGACGGTAACCAGACAAGGCCTGCGGCACGCCTTCATTCTGGACGCGCACGGCGGCGCGCTGCACATTCAGAGTTGGATTGGCGTTGTAGGCGCGGGCCAGAGCACCCGCCAGCGTTTCGGCAAGCGCAGCCACAGGCCATCCCAGCGCGCACGCTGCGACCCCTGCCAGCCACCATCCCTTCTGGATGCGAAACCGCATACGATACCCAACCCCTACGCAGCACGCGCTGACGCGATCCCGCTGCTCCACCTGATTACCAAACCTGCCCGGTTTTTGGCTTAACTGCGACTCAGATTTAACCGGCACTTAACGGAGTGGCAAAGAAAAGGTTAACGGCTGCGGCGTTTTGTGGCGGGCTGGCGCAAACGCGCTACACCCGCGCTGGCTGTTTCAGAACGCGAAAGCCGGTGCACGCCGGAAGGCCGGCAGAAGTGCAGCGCTGGCGTTGTAAAGCGGCCGCTCAGACCATGCGCCATCGGTCTTGGTCAGGATCACGACCTTGCCAGCCCCGTTCGCCCGCGACACACCCACCAGACGCCCGCCTTCGACCACAGCCGGAAGGAAGGCCGCCGGCACCTCCTCGAACCCGCCATTGATGATGATCACATCAAACGGCCCCTTGCCGGCCGGTGGCGCGCCGAGCGGCCCGGCGACTATGCGGGCATTGGACAGGCCCAGCGCCCGCAGATTGCCTTCAGCCTGCGCGGCCAGGCCGGCATCTTCTTCCAGTCCGGTCACATCACCGGCGAGATGGGCGAGAATCGCGGTGGAATAACCAAGGCCGCAGCCGACATCGAGCACCCGTTCGGGCCGGCTGATCGCGGCAGCCTGCACGATGCGGCCCAGAGTCATCGGCGGCACCAACTGACGGCCCGCGCCCAGATCGAGCGCGGCATCAAGATAAGCCACATCCCGCAGCGCATCCGGCACGAAGCGTTCGCGCGGCACGCTGTCGAAGGCCGTCAGCACCGGAATGCTCGTCACCTCACAGGTACGGAGCTGGCAATCGACCATGTTACGGCGGGCTTGCTCGAAATTGGGCATGGGCAGCGTTCCTCATGCAGCCGCGCAATACACGGGAGCGCATGCTGCGCTTGGCCCCGGTGCTTCGGCTGCGCGGCTTTCTTGGGCAATCTCCCGCCCGATGGCAAGAGGACTTAAAGGGACAAGAGCACGATGCCACCGGAGGATCGCGGCATCAATCGGCGCAGGCGACGGGTCATCTCCGGCACTTTCTCGCACGCCCATGGTTGCCCGGCGCGGCAAGATTGCCTATGACCCGCCCACACCGCGCGGGGCCTCGTGGCGGAGTGGTTACGCAGAGGACTGCAAATCCTTGTACGGGGGTTCGATTCCCTCCGAGGCCTCCACCTCTTCCTGCCGTCATAGGCTGGCTCAGCATCTGACCACGCCTGACCGGTGTGCAGGTCAAACGGGCCGCTGCCGTATGCGTGGCAGGGCCTATTCATGAATGCCTGGCGGGGCGGTTATGTTGAATGCCTGGCGGGGCCTTGCGTTCGCCGCGCACACGGATTATGCCCCGCACGCGATCCCGGATAGCTCAGCGGTAGAGCAATCGACTGTTAATCGATTGGTCGCAGGTTCGAATCCTGCTCCGGGAGCCACCTTTCCCCTTTGAAGCCTGAGCGCACCGCCCTGCCCGCTGCGGGTTGGCATTCTGGTTTTGCCCTGTGGTTTTCGCCCGGCGCCTAGGTGACCTTCGCGCGCTGCCGGAATTCCGGCCGCCGCCACTCCTCTCCGGCCATCACCGCTTTCAGATGCATGACCGCATCGAACAGATCAGCGTAGCGGAGATACAGCGGCGTGAAGCCAAAACGCAAAATGTCCGGGCTGCGGAAATCACCGATCACGCCGCGCGCAATCAACGCCTGCATGATCGCATAGCCTTCGGCATGGCGCAGGCTGACCTGTGAACCGCGCTGGTCATCGTCGCGCGGTGTGGCGAGCGTGAAGCCGCTGCATTCCTGTTCCACCATTGCGATGAATAACCGGCCCAGCGCCTGACTTTTTGCGCGCAGCCGCGCCATGTCCACATCGTCGAACACATCGAGCGCCGCATCGAGCGCCACGAGAGACAACAGATTGGGCGTGCCGCAAATAAACCGGTCAATGCCAGAAGCAGGCCGATAATCGAGATCAAAAGCAAAGGGTGCTACATGGCCAAGCCAACCGGCCAGCGGCGAAATCACACGCGGCTGGTGGCGCGGCGCGACATAGAGAAACGCCGGCGCGCCCGGGCCGCCATTGAGATATTTGTAGGAACAACCGACGGCGAAATCGACATGGCAGCCGGCGAGATCGACCGGCAGCGCACCGGCGGAATGGGCGAGATCCCACAGCATCAATGCGCCCTGCGCGTGCGCCGCCGCCGTCATCGCACGCATGTCATGCAGGCGGCCGGTGCGATAATCGACCTGTGTCAGCATGACGAGCGCGGTGTCCTGATCGATGCTGTCCGCCACCGCTTCAGGCGCGACAGTGCGCACGGTGACGCCGGCATTCATCAAACCGGCTGCGCCGCCTGCGACATAAAGATCGGTCGGGAAATTGCCGGTGTCGGACAGGATGATTGTGCGGCCCGGCCGCAAGGCCAGCGCGGCAGACACGAGCTTGAACAGATTGACCGAGGTGGAATCAGCGGCAATGACGGAATCCCGTTCAGCCCCGATCAGCTGCGCGATGCGCGCGCCAACGCGGCGCGGCATGTCGATCCAGCCATGCTTGTTCCATGAGACAATGAGATCATCCCCCCATTGCTGGCGGATCAGCGTCTGCACGCGCTCTTCAACGCCCAGCGGCAGCGCGCCCAGCGAATTGCCATCGAGATAGATGGTGCCCGGCGGCAGGCGGAATTGATCGCGCTTGGCCGCAAGCGGATCATCGCGGTCGAGCATTTCGCACACGTCACGGGTGATGGTCATGAACGCCCTTCATCTGCGCCTGCGCTGCGCCGCGAGCGCTGTCGCTGCGGCGAACGGATGCTCCCGCATTCGCCGGCCCCGGACAAGGGTGCCAGCGCTCTGTTGCCGCGCTGTGCTCTGTGCCGCCACCCACAGTTTCGTGACCCTTGCGCCTTGTCCTTCTGCCCCGCTCTGCCACAAGGCAGAGCATGAATATCATCTGGTTCCGTGACGATCTGCGCGTGCATGACAACCCGGCCCTGACCGCTGCCGCGCGTGGCGGCGCGCCGTGCCTGTGCCTGTATATCCATGAGGACAAACCGGCCGCGCGCGCCCTTGGCGGCGCATCGCGCTGGTGGCTGCATGGGGCGCTCGCTGATCTCGACAGCGCCCTGCAAAAACGAGGCGCGGCGCTGACCATTGTGCGCGGCGATGCAGCGGCCATTTTCGCTGTGCTGGCGAAGCAGAACATTTCCGGCGTGTTCTGGAACCGGCGCTACGAGGCCAGCGCCATCGCCGCCGATCAGGCGCTCAAGACCATGCTGAAAGAGCGCGGGATCAAGACCAATAGCTTCAACGGCGCCCTGCTGCATGAGCCGTGGGAGGTGGCCAC
>JBOFFO010000076.1:0-6561 GCA_051648665.1 Beijerinckiaceae bacterium
CCCGCGCGCGGGCCCTTCCGCCAGCTGGCGGCGTTGGAGTCCGCGCCGCTATGCATGTGGTGCCCTGCTTCGACTGGCCGGGGCCGCACTGCACCGTACCCGTGCAAAGCCGATCCTTGCGCTCCCTCAGGAAGTCGATTCCCTCTCTGGTCAGGGGCGAGAGCGGTTTGACATCGCCACGCTGGCTGCGCTGGCCGACATCAAGAGCCACAAAGAAATCGCGGTTGGTTTGGCCGGATACAGGCCCGGTGTAGCAGCCCAGACGCTTGAGTTCGGTCTGCGCCACCTTGATCTGTTCCGGCGGCAGATCAACGGGCGGCTGAAATGTCAGTGGCCCCGCCGAGGCAGGTGGGGGAGGCAGGGCTGCGAGCAGCTTCCGTTCCGCTTCCACATCAACGGTGCCGGGTTCAGCGGGTGAATCGTCATCCAGCAGGCTCTTGCGCCCAAGATTGTCATTCAGCACCCTCTCGCGGTTGAGCCGTTGCTGTTCGCGGGTAAAAGCAGCGACCTCATCGGCGATTTGACTGCTGACGCCCGGGCCGCCGGCAGCCCCGGCGCCCGGTGTTGCGTCGGCAGGATTGCCGGGCACCATTTGCGGGCTTGCCAGCGCCAACCTTTGCTCGCGGTTTGCGCGCTCAGCCTCTGCCCGACGCTGCGCTTCTTCCGCTGCCGCCAATTGCCGGCGTTCAGCCTCTTCCGCAGCCTTGCGCTGCGCAGATTCTTCCGCCTCGGCCTTGCGGCGTTCGGCCTCCGCAGCGGCGAGCCTGCGGCGTTCAGCCTCTTCCTCAGCCTTCTTGCGCGCCACCTCCGCAGCTTCCGCTTTCTTCCGCTCGACTTCAGCAGCGGCAAGCCTGCGGCGCTCAGCCTCTTCCTCGGCCTTTTTGCGGGCCGCTTCCGCCGCTTCCGAACGCTTGCGCTCCACTTCGGCGGCAGCGAGTCGGCGGCGTTCTGCGTCTTCTTCCGCCTTCCTGCGCGCTGCTTCCTCAGCCTCGGCTTTTTTACGTTCGATCTCGGCAGCCGCCAGCCTGCGGCGCTCAGCTTCTTCCTCGGCCTTTTTGCGGGCAGCTTCTTCGGCTTCAGCCTTGCGTTTCTCAGCGTCGAGCACTGCAAGCCGTATGCGTTCCGCCTCTTCTTCCGCTTTCCTGCGGACGGCTTCAGCAGCTTCTGCCCGCCGTCGCTCGGCCTCAAGGGCCGCCAGCCGCGCTTTCTCAGCCTCTTCCTCGGCCTTACGGCGAGCCACTATCTCCGCTTCCTGCCGTGCCCGCTCCGCTTCGGCTGCGGCAAGTCGCTGCCGCTCCGCTTCTTCCGCTTGGCGTTGCTGGGCAAGGGCCAGTGCGGCCAAGCGGGCGCGTTCGGCTTCGGCTGCCAGCTGTTGCTGACGCAAGGCTTCTGCAGCCTCAGCCTTTTTCCGTTCCTCTTCTGCGGCGGCTAGCCGTTGGCGTTCAGCCTCTTCCGCCTCCCGCTTGCGTTCCGCCTCGATAGCTGCAAGGCGCGCGCGCTCCTGCTGCGCCGCACGCTCGCGTTCGATCCGCGCCTCAATGGCTTCCAGTCGTGCCGACGCTGCTCGCCGGCTGCGCTCGGATCGCCAGTCGGAAGGGCCAAGCAAATCGCTGCCCTGCACCGGAACCATTAATTCTGATGGTATTGCAGCACGTTCTGGGGAGAGCGCAGGTGAAAAGGCAAAGACCGCTTGCCCCGCCATCAGCACGGTGATGGCGGCAATCCACCCAGCGCGGGCCGGTGCCAGATGCAAGCGAAACTCCAGCAATCCCTCAATATCGATTGAGCAAGGAACAGTCTAAACGAAGCAACGGGTTTGCGCCACCCGAAGGTCGCACCAGACTGAGCGTCACCCTACATGCTCTGAAATGCAAGAACCGCCCAGCTATCGGGCGGTTCAGGAGGGGGGACTGTGCGCCAGATCACTTACCGATGCCTCAGCGTCCAATACAAGGGTTGGAACGAATCGGCCCAGATTCCGCAGTTCAGAACCCAGAACCCACGGTCATCCATACGCGCGGCATGGCCGGACGCGCCATCGCTATGCGGGTATAGCTGTCGCCAATCACGGGAGCCGCCGGCATCGGAGCGGCTGCTACAACTTTCTTCTTCGGCTTGGAAGTCTGGGCCGAAGCAACGGGACGTCGCGGCGGCAGGGGAATATCAATGCCCTCGAAAACCGGCGCATTCATCATCACGCCTGCAGGTGCAGTCTCCACAACGGGCCGGGCTGTTTGAGCCACGACAGCCGGCGCAGCAGACTGAACAGCCTTTTCGATGCCCTTGGTTGAGACATCTTGCGGCACAGGAAGCTGCTCGGACGCTATGCCAGCGACGGGCAATACTTCACTCGCTGCATCGGCAGCAGAAAGGGTTTGGGCATGAGCGCCAAAGGCGACCCCGGCTATGATGGCCGGCACTAGCGCCATGCGCCATAAGGTTCGAATCATCACGCGCCTCAAATGGTCTGGGCGTTAGCGGATATCCCGCATTCTGCGGCTCTAACGCATTGATCAGCGAAAGGGTTCCGTTCGGAGAGCCCTGACGCGGGAGAGAGGAAGGACCAGAAGTCAGCCTTTCGCAAGGGAAACCTATAGCCGAACCTGCATCACAAGTCCATGCACGGGGTGTCCGGATTCATAGCGCAGCACCACGTCCAACGCTGAATCAATGGAAAGCTGGTTAAGCGCCAATGAATCCCGGACGTAACTGCGGGTATGGCTGTAACGGCCATGATGATGGAGCACATATCCGTTCGGCTCATCATCGGCCGCCTCGACTGTGAACACGGCGATGCCGCCGGGTTTCATCGCCCCGGCCATCGCACCAAATGGTTTCGCCAGATCGCCAAAATAGCAGAGCGTGTCAGCGCAGGTGATGACATCGAAGTGGTGGGGATGGTCATGGCAATAGGCCATCAATTCTTCGACCACGAGCGCATCATAGCAATTGCGCACCCTGGCTTTGTCGACCATGGCTTTGGATAGATCGACGCCCGCAAGATAGGCAGCGTACGGCCGTAAACCGGGGCCGCACAGGCCCGTGCCGCAGCCCAGATCGGCAATCTGCAAACCGCCTTTCGGATCGCCCAGCACAGTCTTCACAGCTTCGATCACGATTTCAGGCGCGCGATATTCCAGCGAAGCGAGTTTCTCATCGAAAGAGTCGGCGAATCCGTCGAAAACCTGCCGCACATAATCATCGCTCGCGCGTTCAGGGGCATCGCCGCTGAGCGCATTATAATGGTGTTGCGCAATGGGATTGTCCGGCTCGTTCTCGAGCCATTCCTTGTAAACCTCACGCGCCTTTTCAAATTCGCCGATTTCGGCATAGGCATATCCGAGCAGACGCTTGGACTCAAAATTCTGCGGCTGCAGGGTGACAGCCTTGAAAGAAAGCTGCACCGCTTCCGGCAGGCGGTTCTGCCGCATGCGCAATGCGGCAAGATTGTTGTAGGCTTCGACAAACACCGGATTGATTTCAATCGCTTTGGAAAAACACGCATCCGCCAGATCGACATTGTGCCGCTGGCGCTGCAGCAAGCCTAGATTGTTAAAGGCATCGGCATGCCTGGGGTCCAGCTCAACGCTGCGCTTGAACGCATCGACCGCATCATCAAGCCGCCCGCCGGCGCGCAGCGCAAGGCCGTAATTGTTCCAGAATCCCGCATTGTCTTTTTCGAGCGCGAGGGACTTTTCGATGGTATGCAGGGCTTCATCCCTGTGACCCTTCTTGTGCAGGATCACGCCGAGAAAATGCGTTGCCTCCGAATGGTCAGGCAGGACTTTCAGCACGCTGCGGAAGATTGCTTCCGCCCAGTCCAGATGGCCCTCGCGCACCGCCTCACGCGCCAGAGTCAGCGTTTCTTCAAGCGAAAGATTGACAGTTTCGCCTTTCTCGCCTGCTTCTTCAGCTGTCATCGTCTTCATCCTCATTCTGCGCGGGACGTTGCCAGACGATGGGATCATCGCAGGCGAGGGGAACGGTCAGGCGGCCATAGATGCGATCGCCAGCTTGCAGGAAACAGGCGGGATTGACGGGCTGGCCACGCAGCCTTGTTTCAAAATGCAGGTGCGAGCCAGTAGAGGCGCCGGTCGATCCCATGCGGCCAATCAGCATCCCGCGTGAAACTGGCTGTCCGGCGGTGACATCGATCTGTGACAAATGCGCATAGCGGGTCAGGATGCCATTGCCATGATCGATCTGGATCAGGTTGCCATAGCCGCCGCCCCAGCCCGCGCTGGCAATGACGCCTGAACCGGCGGCATGAATGGTTGTGCCAACGGGCGCTGCCATATCAATGCCCGCATGCAGGCGGCGCGTGTTATGGATCGGATGGATGCGATAGCCGAAGCCGCTGGAATACCGCACCTCGTTTGAGGTTGGATTATTCACCGGCAGCATTTCGATGACGCCACGCATGCTGAACATGAGCGCGAAATTGTTGCGAATCTGCGTGAGCCGCTCACCAAACGGGCTTTGCAGTTCCGAAATGGGCAGCACAATGTGGGGCAGGATAATATCATTCTTGCCGCGCATCTGCATCGCATGGTCCTGCGAGATCCCGAGCATGCCCAACGCCTGCCGAAAACGCTGCGCGCGTTGGTCAGAATTGCGCGCAAAGGCCGTCAATACCGCAAGCTGCGTTTGTTCCGCCGTCTGGAGCGACTTTTCCATGCGTTGCACGAACAGGTCGATTTCTGTCGGCACTTCCGCAGCATCAATGTCGGGCGCCGCATCAGCCTGAATGGGATGAATCAGCCCGTGGAAGGCAGGAGGCTCATCCGCAGTTTCAAAGGAAATACGGCTGGCTGGCGTGCCCGTCGCGGGCGGTGCGGCGGGTCTGCGCGCGCCGGGTTGTTCCGGTGCCGTCGTGGCGGCTGCTCCCGCATTGACGATTTCCGAAAGCCGCCGCAAGGCTTGCAGCCGCAGTTCAATCTGACGCTGCTTGCGGCCAATTTCGACCACCCGGCCTTCAACCGAATTCTGGTCAAATTTTGATTGCTCGACCTCCAGCGACAGCCGGGCAATTTCAGCGCGATAGGCTTGCAGGCGCTGCTCATAGGCATCCTGCATTTCGCTCGTCTGCGTAATCAGCTTTTGTGAAGAACGGTCCCCGAAAAGCAGCACGAAGGTCATGCCTGCGCCCCATGCAGTCAGGAGGGCAATCAGTGTCATGACGCTGATAATGGAGCCCATGCCAACCAGAACCGTCCGGCTTTTTTTCACCGGCTCCGCCACAGGTTGCTTCAGCTTGGCGCGGCGCTCCGAACGGGGCGTAACCGGCGGCGGATCAGGCGGCGCGGCAGTAGTCGGCTCCTGCGGCGGCGTATGTCGTCTGCGAGAGCGCATGAGAAACGGACTTTCGACCGTAGAACAAAAAAATAGAATGATCAGCGATTGTTATAGGTCTGGCGCAAAAGTCAATTGCCCGCCGCGGTCAAGCCGGCCTGCCTCCGTCTCAGGCCTTGTCGTAGGCGTCCGCAAACAGGCGCATGAAAACATCAAGCATGCCATGCTCGCTTGTGCCGGCACGGGCTTTCCACGTGGTTTGGTAATGGTCCCACAAACGGGCTTCTCTTGACCTCAGCAAAGCGCCGACACCCTTGTCCGCTGGCACGGTGCCTTCAATGCTTTTCGGATCGAGATCGTCCAGCAATTGCCGCAACGCAGTCTGCATCGCCGAAAACACTTGCAACTGATGTTTTTTCAGATCGGCAAAACTGTTGTCGAGCGTACGTGGCGCATCAAGATAGCTTTTGGTTGGCGGCCCGAACAGGATGCGCAGCGCATCATCTGTGGTGGGGGAAAAGCGCAGCGGATTGTTATCCATCAACTGGATCATTGTAACATTGGCGCTGCGCATTGCCCCTTTAGATTGCGCCCGTGCGGCATGGAGCTGCCGCAGATTGTCGGCGGTCAGCCGCACAAACAAGCCGAGCAGATCAGCCAGTGCACCGGCATCGCGCGAGCGCACGATATCCTCCGGCAGTCCGGCGCTGCGCGCGAAGCGTGCAATAAAATCGCTGCCGCTGTCGGGAAAACCGGCCGCGCGAGGCATCGGTGGAGGCGCAGGAGCCGGTACAGGCGGGGGCTCAGGCGTAGGCATCACGGACGGAGCCGGCGGTGGCATGCGCGGCAATTCCGGTACAGGTTCAGGCGGGATTGTCATGGGCCGCCCAGGTGGTGGGGGAGCGACCGATGCCGGCGATATGACCGGGATCGCCATGGCTGGCGCCGGAACCAGATCCGGCTCGTGTCCATGCGGTGCAGCCGGCGTTTCGGGCGCAGCGGGAGGACGAGGTGGCGGCTCATAACCCGGTGGCGGCGGCGGAATCGGGTCCAGTGGGGGTACAGGATCGAGTGACCACACGGCTGCTGGCGGCGGTGACAAGGCTTCAGCAGGTCGGGCCGGCGTCGGCATCGACCAGCCCTGCGGTTGCGGCATCGGCGGCGCTACGGGTATCGGCATGGGCGGCGCAGAAGGCGGCATTGCTTGCGGCGTCAGCGGCGGCGGCGGAGAGCCAAAGTCAGCTGCCCAGTCCAGAAAGTCAGGCCTTT
>JBOFFO010000077.1:0-5588 GCA_051648665.1 Beijerinckiaceae bacterium
CGCGCCGGGCTGCAACAGATAGGCGGCGGCCTGACAGCCTTCCTTATGGAGTCGGCCATTCTCCGGCAGCCATTTCTCGTGCGTGCCCCAGCCGAGTTCGGCGGGCTGCATGCCTTCGGACACGAAGCCTTCAACCGACCATGTATTGACGAAAACCCCGCGCGGCGTCGGCTTTTTCGCGCGCTGGGTGTCGCGCTCGGCAATATGGATGCCCTTCACGCCGGCGGCCTGCATGAGTTTCGCCCATTCGGCGCGGGTTTTCGGCTCGGAAAATTCAAGGCCGATGTCGGTCGCGATATTCACCAGCGCCTGTTTGACGAACCAGCTCACCATGCCGGGGTTGGCGCCGCAGGTGGAGACGGCCGTGGTGCCGCCGGGATTTTTGCGCTTCGCCGCCAGCAACGTCTCGCGCAGCGCGTAATTGGTGCGCGCTTCCGGTCCAAGTTTCGAGTCGAAATAAAAGCCGGCCCACGGCTCGACCACGGTGTCGATATAAAGCGCGCCCAGCTCGCGGCACAGCTCCATGATATCGACCGACGAGGTATCGACCGAGAGATTGACGCAGAAACCCTGGCCCTTGCCCTTGGTGAGCAGCGGCGTCAGCAAGGCCTTGTAATTGTCGCGCGTGACGGCCTTCTGAATGAAGGTGATGCCGCGCTCGTCGAGCAGCTTGCGGTCCGCATCGGATGGGTCGATCACGACCATGCGCTTCTTGTCATATTTGAAGTGCCGTTCGATGAGCGGCAACGTGCCCCGGCCAATGGAGCCAAAGCCGATCATCACGATCGGGCCGGTAATTTCGCCATGCACGGGCCAGTTGCTCATTCGTCGTCACTCCGGAACGTCAGCGGTTTATGCAAAAGAAAACGCGCGGCCAGAAGCCATGCCGCGCGCATCAGGTCAATGAGAAAGGCTCAGGCGGCGCGTGTCAGGGCGCGGCGTCGGTCCATACCTCGCGATGATTTGCCGGCGGCAGATTTCCGGGTGCGCTCGCCCGTTGGACGCAAAATGCCGGCCGCGCCCTTCAGCGCATCGCGTTTCAGTTCGAGCGCCAGGAAGCGGGCGCGGTCCACCGGGCCGGGCAGCCAGAGCATGCCGGTCAGCGCGTTGGAAAAGCCGAAGCGGGCATAATAATCAGCGTCGCCGACGAGAATGATGGCGTCATGGCCGAGCAGCTTCGCGCGGGCAATGGCCTCGCGCATCAGCGCGCCGCCAATGCCGGCGCCGCGCAGCCGGGCATCGACCGCCAGCGGCCCGAGCATCAGCGCCGGGCGGTTGCCGATCATCACATGCCAGAGGCGCACAGTGCCGACGAGGCGGCCATCGTCATCCTTGGCCACCAGCGCCAGACCCTTCGCCGGCTTGCGGCAGGTGCGCAGCTTCTCGCTCGTCTTGGCAAAGCGCTCATCGCCAAAAGCGGCGTCAAGCAGCGCCTCGCGCGCGTCAAGATCGGAAGCATATTCGTCAAGGATGTGAATCATGGCGCACCATTCCCGAACGCGTTGCGGCGTTGCAGCCCCACACGTTCCATTCTGATTTTTCGGGGAAGGGTGGAGCCCGCAGCGCGGGCTCCGTGTTGTTATTCTCGCGTGAGAATTAAATGCAGTACTGCTTCAGCGGCGGGAAGCCGTTGAACGCCACCGCCGAATAGGTGGTGGTGTAGGCGCCCGTGCCTTCGATCAGCACCTTGTCGCCGATCGCAAGCGAGATCGGCAGCATCACCGGCGTCTTCTCGTACATCACGTCGACGGAATCGCAGGTCGGGCCAGCCAGCACGCAGGGGATGGTTTCGTCGCCATCCCGCGGCGTGCGGATCTGATACCGGATCGCCTCGTCCATCGTCTCGGCCAGCCCGCCGAATTTGCCGATGTCGAGATAGACCCAGTTCACCCGGTCGTCCTCGCTCTTCTTCGAGATGAGGATGACTTCCGACTCGATGATGCCGGCATTGCCGACCATGCCACGGCCTGGCTCGATGATCGTCTCCGGCAGGCGGTTGCCGAAATGCTTCGACAGCGCCCGGAAGATCGAGTCACCATAGGCCTGCACCGCCGGCACGTCCTTCAGGTAGCGGGTCGGGAATCCGCCGCCGAGGTTGACCATCGACAGCGAGATGCCGCGCAGCTCGCATTCCCGGAAGACCTCGGCCGCCGACGCCAGCGCGCCATCCCACGCTTCCGTGTTCGCCTGCTGCGAACCGACATGGAAGGACACGCCATAGGCTTCGAGGCCGTTGCGGTGCGCATGCTCCAGCACGTCCGGCGCCATCACCGGATCGCAGCCGAACTTGCGCGACAGCGGCCAGTCCGCGCCCGCGCCATCGCTGAGGATGCGGCAGAACACCTTCGCGCCCTTGGCCTGACGCGCCACCTTGTCGACCTCGGCCTCGCAATCCACCGCGAAGAGACGAATGCCCATGGCATAGGCCTGCGCGATGTCGCGCTCCTTCTTGATGGTGTTGCCATAGGAGATGCGGTCGGCGGTCGCGCCGGCATTGAACGCCATCTCGATCTCCTGCACCGAGGCGCAGTCGAACGAGGAGCCGAGGCCGGCGAGCAGCTTCAGCACTTCCGGCGCCGGGTTGGCCTTCACCGCATAGAACACGCGGGTGTCGGGCAGGGCGCGGGCGAATTTGAAATAGTTCTCGCGCACGACATCGAGATCGACGACCACGCACGGGCCATCGTCACGGCGATTGCGCAAGAATTCACGGATGCGCTGCGTCATCGGCGTATCCCTTCCCTCGGTCGCGGCGTTCCACGCCGCAGGTCAAAGCCAAGGGAACCGCTTTCGCCGTGGCGCGCGTTGGAGACGCAACCACGGGTACAAGTCGTTCCCGACGATGATGCCGCCGATTGGAAGGGGATCCCTCCGCACGCCAGGCAAGATGGACAAGCCTCTTCAGTCGCCGGATCTGGACACCGGCTGAGACCAAAAAAGCCCGCTCCGTCGTTGCTTTAAGCTGCGTCCCCCGTGGAGAGCGGGGTTCGCCGGTTTCGCCTCCGGCTGCTGATCGAGGTTCGGAGACGGCGCATCCCTTGAGGGGACTGGCCGGGAGCGTTGTCGAGGGGATATCCATCCCCCTTGAACCGCTCCAACTCCGGGCGACCGTCCGGCCACTTGTCCGGATGTCCACCGATCAGCACGCGGCCACAGGCACGTGCGATTTGGGCAGGCGCTAGATAGGGAAATTCGCCCGGCCTTACAAGGGGTTTTTGGGGCGGCGCGCCACTTTTTTGGGCAGCAGCGCGGTTAACCGGGCACAGTTCGGGCTGCTCTTGCCCGATTTCGCCAAATAGGGTGAATAGCCGGTGCTGCGCAGCGGCTCTTCAAGGAGCGCGCCGCAGCCTTTCCTGTGCAAAACCTGCTGGTCCGCCCATGTCTCAGCCGCCGCGCCGCCGAATCGCCCCGCGCCTGTCCCGCCGTTCTACACTGACGGGGCTGGCGGTGCTTGCCGCTGCGGGTGGCGCGCAGGCGCAGCAGGCGCCGCCGCCGGCTGCCGGCCCCTCGGCCCCGGCGTCCGGGCCGCCACCCGCGCGCTTCGGCTATGAGGATGTGATCCGCCGCGCCCGCGATCTGGCGGCGCGGCCTTTTGATCCCTCCATGCCGGCCTTGCCGGCACCGCTCAACGGGCTTGATTTCGATACATGGCGGGACATCCGCTTCCGGCCGGACCGGGCGCTGCTGGCGAGCGGCAATGGCCCGTTCCGGATGCACCTGTTCCATCGCGGCTTTCTCTACCAGCGTCCGGTGACGGTGAATGTGGTGCGCGACGGCGTTGCGGCGCCAATACCCTATGCGGCGGCCCTGTTCGATTACGGGCGCACGAAGATGGAGCGGCCGCTGCCGCTCGATTTCGGCTTTGCCGGTTTCCGGCTGCATTATCCGCTGAACGAGCCGAAGGTGATGGATGAACTCGTGTCCTTCCTCGGCGCGAGTTATTTCCGGTTTCTCGGACGTGGGCAGGGCTACGGGCTATCGGCGCGCGGGCTGGCCATCGGCGTCGGCGCGAAGGAGACGGAGGAATTTCCGTTCTTCCGGGAGTTCTGGGTTGAGATGCCGCGCGAGGATGCGGAGCGCGTCGTCGTGCATGCGCTGCTCGATGGCGAATCCATCACCGGCGCGTATCAATTTTTCATCTATCCCGCGCGCGAGACGACGATCGAGGTGACCGTCAATCTGTTCGCGCGCCGGCGGGTGGAGCGGTTGGGTCTTGCGCCGCTGACTTCCATGTATCTCACCGGCGAGAATGACCGGCGCGCGGCCCGCGACTACCGGCCGGAGCTGCATGATTCCGATGGGCTGCTGATGCAGACCGGCGCGGGCGAATGGATCTGGCGTCCACTGCGCAACCCGGAGACGGCGGCGACGTCGAGTTTTATCGACGCCAATCCGAAGGGCTTCGGGCTGATGCAGCGCGACCGGGTGTTCGAGCATTATCAGGATCTCGATCTGCATTATCAGAAGCGGCCAAGCTACTGGGTCGAGCCCCGCGAGGGCTGGGGCGAGGGCCGGGTCGAACTGGTGGAAATTCCGACCACCGACGAGACCAATGACAATATCGTCGCCTATTGGGCGCCGAAAAATCCGCTGGAGGCGGGGCAATCGCTGGCGTTCGGCTATCGCATCAGCGCGCTGACCGATGGTGTGCGGCTGCATGCGGGCGGACGGGCGATCAACACCTGGACGACGCAGGCGCGGGCGCTTGGTTCTGCGGAGCCGGCGACGCCGGGCAGCCGCCGCTTTATCGTGGATTTCGCCGGGGGCGATCTCGATTTCCTGCAAAGGGAGCCAGCTCAGGTGCAGGTCGATGCGTCGGTGTCGGCAGGGCGCGTGGTGCGCAGCTTCCTGATTCCGAACCCGCAGATCGGCGGGTTCCGCGCCGTCATCGATGTGGAAGCGCCGTTGGGACAGGCGGTCGATCTGCGCGCCTATCTGAAATCACGGGCGCGGGCGCTGACCGAAACATGGACCTATCCGTGGATCGGGGCAGGGGCGTGAACAAACAGCGTTAACAAACCTGCAACGGCCCTGCGCTACGGTCGCGCATCTGTTTTTCTGTGGGTTTGCCGTGAAATTCTTCAGCCGCGCCACTCTGCGCACGCAAATCGTTGCGCTTGGCCTGATCCCGATCCTGTTCTGCGCGGTGGCGCTGCTGATTGCCGGCACGCAACTCTATCGCGCGTCCCAGACGCAGGCGTCGGCGGTCCATATCGGCAAGGCTGCCGATATTGCCGGCGAATTGCGGGTGCTGAGCTATGCGGTGCAGCGGGAAACGCGCGCCCATTTGCTCGACAGCGCTGGCGCAGACCCCGACAAGGCGCGCACCGGCATGGGCGCCATTCTGGAAACCCTGCAAAAACTGGTCGGCAGCGGCGTGGCCACTGTCGATGTTCGTCCTCTTCAGGTCATCGCGGCCGATGTGCGGGCGGATATGGATACCGTGTTGCGGCTGCGCCTGGGCCGCAGCGGTGGGGCCATGAAGGACGGGGCGCAGGAACTTTCCGAAGCCAGCGAGGCCATCAACCGGCTGCTGGACCGGCCTGCGATTCACGGCCAGCCCGCCCTGCTCTCAGCCCTTGCCGGCA
>JBOFFO010000078.1:0-13259 GCA_051648665.1 Beijerinckiaceae bacterium
CATCGAAGCGCACCTGCATTGGGCGAGTGCCGATGCTCGCCGCTTCCTTCGTCGTAAACATCGGCGTGCCATCAAAGCCCGTCACCCGGCAGAACAGATCATAAAGCGGCACGGATGCATAAGCGAGGCCAAGCATGCCCGCAGCAAATCCGGCACAAAGCAGCATGGTGCGACGCACGCGGCGCTGCAATTCATCCCGGTCCATCAGCTGTAGGGATGGCGCTGCATCGCTCATAGCGGCCTCACCAGAACGCCGGGGCCGAGCTTGAACACAGTCACCACGAAAAAGAAAATGCAGAGCGCTGCCAGTGTCAGCGCGAGGGCGCGTGAGCGGGCCTTGCGACGGCGCAATTCATCCTCAGTCAAGGGCTGAAACTGCGGCTGGTTCATGTGAGCCGCCCCAGCATTGCCAGCATCGGGCCCCACATGCGCTCCAACAGAAGCACGGCGAACAGGCCAAAGAGATAAAAGATGGAAAATCCGAACAGACGCCATGCAGATTTAACCGCAGCAACGCCTTCCCGGTCACGCCACACGCGCCAAGCGTACCAGAGCATACCCGCCCCGCCCAACGCCGCGGCAGTGGCATAGGCGACACCGGCAAAATTCAATAGCCACGGCAGCAGGGCAAACGGCGCGACGATGACCGTGTAAATGAGGATCTGCGTGCGCGTAGAGTCATGTCCTGCAACGTTCGGCATCATCGGCACGTTGGCGCGGGCATAATCGTCCGACTTCACGAGCGCCAGCGCCCAGAAATGCGGCGGCGTCCAGAGAAAAATAATCCCGAACAGGATGAGGCCAGCCAGACCGATCTCGCCGGTCATCGCCGTCTCGCCAATCATCGGCGGAAACGCGCCGGCTGCACCGCCGATGACAATGTTCTGCGGCGTCGAGCGCTTGAGGAACAGCGTGTAAATCACGGCGTAGAAAAAAATCGTGAACGCGAGAAGACCCGCGGCCAACCAGTTTGCGACGAGACCGAGTACGATCACCGAGCCGATGGCCAGCGGTGTGGCAAACCCCAGCGCTTCCTCGCGCGTCACCCGACCCGATGGTATGGGGCGCTTGCTGGTGCGGCGCATCAGGCGGTCAATATCCGCGTCCGCGACCATGTTAAACGCGCCGGATGCGCCAGCCCCCACCGCAATGGCGAGCAGCGCCGCCAGCATCATCACCGGATGCAACGGCTGCCGAGCCATTAACATGCCAACGAATGCGGTGAACACCACCAGCGACATGACGCGTGGCTTGAGCAGCTCGAAATAATCACCCGGCAATGCCAACGACGGGCGCGCACCACCGCTCAGCGCGGCAACCGGGCCGCCGCCCAATTCGTCCTGGTGGTCATGTACGATGCTCATGCGCGAGACATCCTGCGTGCTTCCCTTCAACACAGGCGGCAGCGCGAGCTGCCGTCAGGTGCGCGCCCGGCACAAGTCCGGGCGCTGACCCGTTAGTGATGATCGCCGGGCGCGATGCGCGGCAAGGTCGAATATTGATGGAACGGCGGCGGTGACGGCAACGTCCATTCCAGCGTATTGGCGCCTTCCCCGTAGGGATTGCCTGCCGCCTTCTCCTTGCGGATGAACACCACATAGAACATGGCCGCGAGGAAGAAGAGCACACCGGCAGCGAAGATATACGCACCAATCGACGACACGTAATTCCAGCCACGCAAGGCATCGGGATAATCGACATAGTGGCGCGGCATCGAGGCCAGACCGGTGAAGTGCATCGGGAAGAACAGAAGGTTGGAGCCGGCGAAGGCGGCCCAGAAATGCAGCTTACCGATCCATTCCGGGATGATGTAGCCGAACATTTTCGGGAACCAGTAGTACCAGCCGCCGAAAATCATGAAGACCGCGCCGAGCGACAGCACATAATGGAAGTGCGCAATCACGAAGTACGTGTTGTGATACTGCCGGTCGAGCGGCGCGTTCGCCAGCATCACGCCTGTCACACCGCCAACGGTGAAAAGGAAGATGAAGCCGAAGGCCCAGTGCATCGCGGTGGTGAAGCGAACGGAGCCGCCCCACATCGTCGCAATCCAGCTGAAGATTTTCACGCCGGTCGGCACCGCAATCACCATGGTCGCAGCGACGAAATACGCCTGCGTCTTGTGGGACAGGCCCACGGTGTACATGTGGTGCGCCCAGACGATGAAGCCGACCGCGCCGATCGCCACCATCGCATAGGCCATGCCGAGATAGCCGAAAATCGGCTTCTTCGAGAAGGTCGAGATGATGTGGCTGACGATGCCGAAGGCCGGCAGGATCATGATGTACACTTCGGGATGGCCGAAGAACCAGAACAGATGCTGATACAGCACCGGGTCACCGCCGCCGGCCGGATCGAAGAAAGTGGTGCCGAAATTGCGGTCCGTCAGCAGCATGGTGATCGCACCGGCAAGCACCGGCAGCGACAGCAGCAGCAGGAACGCGGTGATCAGCATCGACCAGGCGAACAGCGGCATCTTGTGCAGGGTCATGCCTGGCGCACGCATGTTCAGAATGGTGGTGATGAAGTTGATCGCGCCGAGGATCGAGCCTGCGCCTGCGGTGTGCAGGGCAAGAATGCCGAAATCCAGCGCCGGTCCGGGATGGCCTGACGTTGAAAGCGGCGGGTAAACCGTCCAGCCACCGCCGAAACCGTTGGTGCCCGGCGCACCTTCAACAAACAGCGACAGGAACAACAGAATAAAACCGCATACTGTCAGCCAGAACGAAATGTTGTTCATGCGCGGAAACGCCATATCCGGCGCACCGATCATCAAAGGCACGAACCAGTTGCCGAACCCGCCGATCAGCGCAGGCATGACCACGAAGAACACCATGATCAGGCCGTGGCCGGTGACGAAAACGTTGAAGGTCTGCGGATTGGAGAAAAATTGCAGGCCCGGTTCCTGCAATTCCAGACGCATCATCACGGACAGGAAGCCGCCGAAAACACCGGCGCCAAGCGCCAGCAGCAGATACAGCGTGCCAATGTCCTTGTGGTTGGTGGAAAGCAGCCAGCGGCGCCATCCGGTCGGATGGTCCTCGTGATGGGCGTGATCGGCGTGAGCGGCAGCGTGAGCCATGTGAACGTGTCCCTTACCGAATTACTGAATGCCGACGGTCGCAGCCTGCGCGTAATGCGCGGGCACAACATCCGTCGATGCGTATTTTTTCTTCGCGTCCTGCAACCAGGCGGCGTAGGCCTGTTCGCTGACGACACGGATAGCGATGGGCATGAAGGCGTGGTTGGCGCCGCACAGGCGTGTGCACTGGCCGTAATACATGCCTTCACGCTCAGCCTTGAACCAGGTCTGGTTCAAACGGCCGGGGATCGCGTCAATTTTTACGCCGAACGATGCCAGTGCGAAATTGTGGATTACGTCAGCGCCTGTGACCTGCAGGTGCACGACCTTGTTCACAGGCACGACCATCTCGTTGTCGACTGCGAGCAGGCGCGGAACTTCCGAAGGCTTCTTGCCGGCCTGGACCGCCTTGTTGATGTCCTCGTCAGTCAGCATCGTCGAATCGAAGCTGAAACCACCCGCCTGATCCTTGGGATATTCGTAGGACCAGAACCATTGCTTGCCGATGACCTTCACGACCACATCGGCGGGGGGCAGCACGAGCTGCTGGCGGAGCAGCTTGAAGGACGGAAAAGCGATGACCGCCAGAATCAGGATCGGCAGGAGAGTCCAGGCCACTTCAAGGCCGGCATGATGCGTCGTCTTGGACGGGACCGGGTTGCGCTTCTCGTTGAAACGCACGGCAATGATGATCATCAGCGCCAGCACAAACAGGGTGATGACCGTCACCAGAATCACGAGCGCGTTGTGAAACGTGTAGATGTCGCGCGCCATCTGGCTGGCTGGCGTTTCGAGATTCATCTGCCACGGCGCCGGCTGGCCGTCGCTCGCCAGTGCCGTTGCTGATCCGGATGCCAAAGCAGCCAGCACCGCCGCTGCACCGGCCAATTTCCGCCACATCATCATGTGTGACTATCCCCCTGTTCGCCTTGGCCAAGCCAGTCCAAATCCGAACCGGCGACGCCTATCCATCCCGTCAAAACATATCACGCCAACTGGCGCAATGCGCCCTTTGCCCGCCTGTGCTGCGGCAATTCGGCGCAAATGGTTGGCCGCTCATGCGGCAGCCAGCGGGCATCGTCAACCATCACTGACCCGGTCGGGCGGCATTCTTGACAGGAACCGGGCGCGCATGGTCGGAACGGTGGTGTTGCGCCGTATCGGCGCGGGTGATCAGCCCTGCAGATCGCCCGGTGCTGACGATCAATCTGAGCCTTTTGGGATACGCCCCAGTGCCAATACCCGCCTTCCTGCAACCTCGCCGCCCCACTGTCCGTTTCATGGGACGTGCGCTGGCTGTTGCCGCCATGATGGGCTTCGGGGGGCTGACTGGCAGCGCCCTGGCCCAGGGTCAGCTCAAGGCGACTCATGGGGATTGGCAGGTGCGCTGCGAGCAGCAGGCCGCGCTTCCGGCCGGAGCGCCGGCCAGTGCCGGCACGACCCAGACCCGCGACCAGTGCGCGCTCGTCCAGAGTGTGGCAGCCGAGGACAAGCCTAATCTCACGCTGGTGGTCGTGATCCTCAAGACGACCGATGCCAAGAGCCGGCTGTTGCGCGTCGTGGCTCCGCTCAATGTGCTCCTGCCGGCAGGGCTTGGCCTGAAGGTCGATGATGCCGACATCGGCCGCGCGGGCTTTGTGCGCTGCCTGCCGAATGGCTGCGTTGCGGAGGTGGTGATGGACGATGCGCTGATCGGCCAGCTTCGCAACGGCAAGACCGCCACCTTCATACTGTTTCAGACACCGGAAGAAGGGGTCGGCATTCCGGTCTCCCTGAATGGCTTCGGACCGGGATTCGACGCGCTGCCGTAACGCCACAGGTATCGAAGCAGGGTAATGTCACGGTTGTGACGGAATCGCCGTGAACATCGCGACAAGATCATTGATTTCGGCGGCATAAGCCGTGATGGTGCCGCTTCTTCTGTCAGGCGTATGATGGTCAGTGACAATGATTGAATTGAATTGCCGGAATGTTCTGCGTGCATCGCGCGGCGCTGCTGTTTGTGCGGCTGCATTCCTTTCGCTTGCGGCTTGCAACAGCACGTCGTCGGGAACCACGGGGGCGTCCGGTCCCCTGGCGCCGGGCCTGCTGTCCTTTGGTTCGCCCTCCCTGCCCCCATCTGACCCGATCAATGAAGACTTCACCTGTCCGCCTATCATTGTCGGCGCTGGCGGTGCGGCCATTCGCGCTGGCGCGGCGGAAGGCGGGAATGTCCGAAATCAGACTTCGATTACAAATATCGCGCGGGAATGCACCAACATCGGCATGGACGGCAGCTTCACCCTCAAGGTTGGCGTCGAAGGTCGTGTGCTGATTGGACCATCGGGCGGCGCCGGCACCTTTGGCGTGCCCGTGCGTATCGCCGTCACGTCGGGCGAGAAGCCATTCATTACGCGCAATCTGCGCACATCCGTGGCTGTCCCCGCCGGCACCGGCTCTGCACCCTTTGTGCTGATCGAGGAAGGCATTCGGGTGCCGGGCAACCAGTCTGATCTCGAAATCGTTGTCAGCCTTGGTGGCGGCGCGGCGGAACGGCCGGCACGGCGGCGGCGCTGACGCCGACGCAACGGCCATCTCTATCTGATCGGGAAATCACCCATGATGACGAAGTACAGCAAGGACCACGAATACATCCGGATCGAAGGCGATACCGGCACCGTTGGCATTACCGATTACGCGCAATCACAGCTCGGCGATGTGGTTTTTGTGGAACTGCCAGCTGTCGGCAAGATTGTTACCGCAGGCGGCGACGCCGCCGTGGTTGAAAGCGTCAAGGCAGCCAGCGATGTCTATGCGCCAATTTCCGGTGAGGTCGTCGCTGTCAATGCGAGTTTGGAAAGCCAGCCTGCCACCATCAATGAAGATGCGGAAGGCAAGGGCTGGTTCATGAAAATCCGGCTCAGCAATCCATCCGAGCTTGATGGGCTGATGACAGAAGCGGAATACAAGGCCTTCCTCGCGTCGATTGCCTGACATCCATGGCGCACCTCTATACTTCCACAGTCCATTGGCAGCGCGGCGACCAGAATTTTCTCGACCGGCGCTATGCGCGTGGCCACACCATTTCCTTCGACAGCGGCGTGCAGTTTCCGGGTTCGCCTGCGCCATCCATCGTCAAGCCGCCCTTATCGCGCGAAGATGCGGTCGATCCCGAGGAATTGTTCGTGGCGGCGCTCTCCTCCTGCCACATGCTGTTTTTCCTTGAACTGGCGGCCAAGGCCGGTTTCCGCATCGACGATTACCGTGATGATGCCGAAGGGGTGATGACGAAGAATGCTGATGGCGAATTCTATGTCTCCACGGTTACGCTGAAGCCGGCCATCATCTGGTCTGGCGACAAGAAACCGGAGCCGGACGCGATTGCTGACCTGCATCACAAGGCCCACGCGAAATGCTTCATCGCCAATTCGGCGAAAAGCGAGATCGTGATTGCAGATGTGCCGCCCCGCTTCGCCTGACCCGGTGGACCGTAGCTGAGGCCTGAAGGCTGCCTCGCAGGGTTAACGTTGCATTGAGAGAGATGTGGCAGGCTTGACGAAGTGTTGCGTCGGTAAGGCTGCGTTCCATGCCACAGTCGGGTTTGCGTCGTGTTCGCGTAATGGCCTCAGCCATTGCGTGCATCATTGCGGTCGTTGTCCCGGCTGCGGCCGAAGAGCCATCCTTCTCCCCGACCATCCGCGACCGCATCGCCACAGCCTTAAAGAATTATGAAGAGCTGGCGGCGCGCGGCGGCTGGAAGCCGGTGCCGAAATCTGTCCACAACATCGGGCCAGGCGCGTCCGGCGAAGCCGTGCAGGCGCTGCATATGCGGCTGCTTGCCAGTGGCGACATGACCGTTGAGCACGCGGCCAGCAGCGAATTCGGTGAAGCGACAACGACTGCACTGAAGAAGTTCCAGGCCCGGCATGGGCTGTCCCTGACCGGCACTGTCGGCACGCTGACATGGCGGGCATTAAATGTGCCAATCGACAAACGGCTGCAACAGCTGCGCGCGAGTCAGGATCGGCTGAAGGATGTGAAATTCAATTTCCCTCCCCGCTATGTGGTGCTGAACATTCCTGCTGCATCGGTCGAGGCCGTGCAGGATAACAAGGTGGCGCTACGCTCGGTTGCGGTGGTGGGGCGGCACGACCGCGCATCCCCAACCTTGCAGACACGCATGACTGCTGTGAACCTCAACCCCTACTGGACGGCGCCAACATCGATTGTGAAGGCGGACATCATCCCGAAGGTGCAAAAGGACGTTGGCTATCTCGCCAAGCACAAGATGCGGCTGATCGGCGCGGGCAATCAAGAAATCGATCCGGCGACGATCGACTGGACGAAACCGAACATTGCCCAGTTTTTCGTGCGGCAGGACCCCGGCGCCGAAAACTCGCTGGGCGCGGTGCGGATCGACATGCCGAACACCCATGCGGTTTATATGCACGATACGCCGAAGAAATCGCTGTTCCGGTCGGATGTGCGATTCCATTCGTCTGGTTGTGCGCGCGTGCTGGGCATTCGCGATCTTGCAGCGTGGCTGCTGGAAGGCACAGGCATCGACCGGCTGGCCCTGGAAGCCGATATTGCGGCCGGCGATAACAAGACGATCCGCCTGCCGAAGGCAGTGCCGGTGATCTGGATTTACATGACGGCGTGGGGCAACGCCGATGGTGGCGTCGAATTTCGCGACGACATCTACAAGCTCGATGAGCCGAAACCGGCTGCACAGGACCCGATGGTGGCGCAGGGCAAGCCAGTCGATACGCAAGAAACCACGGGCAGCGTGAAGGCATCGGCAAAATCGGCGCAGCCCACACCAGCCAAGAAACCGGCGCAAGCCAAGGCGCCTCGTCCTCACGCCAAACCGATCACGGTCGCGAAAGCGGCTGCGCCTGCAACGATGATCGTGGCTGCACCTGACACCGTGCCAGTGATGCCGCAAGCGCTTGCGCAGCCTGTGCCGTCACACGCCTTCGGTCCGCGCTGAAACATGCCCTTGCAAAACCGGGTCGCGCCGGACGGGACGCTGGTGGCGTCTCCCATACGCGGCACGATGATGGGCAATCGCGGCGGACGCTTTCACAATTCTGATACGCTATCGCTTGGCGCACGACGCTGGTCGACGCGGCAATGGATTTGCTGTGTTCTGGATTTTCGAAATCGCAGCCGCACCGTGTGGCGCACCGGCTATACCGAATTGTTTTTCTGCGATGAGGTGACTGCGCTCGCAGCCGGGCACCGCCCCTGTTACGAGTGCCGGCGCAATGACGCGCTCGCGTTCGCGCGCGCCATGCAACAGGGGCTTGCGCTGCCGTTCCAACCCCAAGCCGACATGCTTGATGTGCGCTTGCATGGCGAACGGCTTGGTGGCCGAGAGAAGAAGCTGCACCCGCTACCGGCAACGCCGCTGCCCGATGGTGCTATGATCATCCATGACGGTGATTTTTACGCACGCAGAAACGCGACGTGGCTGCGCTGGTCCTTTGGCGGATATTCACAATGCATGTTTGACCAGGCCGCATCATCGAAACTGGTTACGCCGCCGTCCATCATCGCGGCCTTGCGGGGCGGCTATTCCCCGCGCTGGCACGCCAGCGCTGATGCAATCAGCCCAACTGGCGCAGGGTTTCGCGCGCGATAATCAACCGCTGCACTTCTGACGTGCCCTCATAGATGCGGGTGATGCGCGCATCGCGGGCATAGCGCTCGACGGGATAATCACGGATATAGCCCGCGCCGCCGTGAATCTGAATCGCGGTATCGGTGGCGCGATGGGCCATTTCGGACGCAAACAGTTTGGCCATTGAGGCATGCTTGGCAAAACTCTTGCCTTCCTGTTTCAGATGGGCCGCTTGCAGGATCAGCAATCGCGCGGCTTCAATATCCGTCTCGCGGTCAGCGATCATCCATTGCAGGCCCTGAAAATCTGCAATGCGCTGACCGAACTGGCTGCGCTCGCGCGCATAATTTTTCGCCGCATCCATGGCCGCGCGCGCGATGCCGAGCGACAGCGCGGCAATGCCGATGCGGCCGCCGGCCAATTCACCGACTGCGATGCGGAACCCGTCATTTTCGCGGCCCATGAGCGCAGAAAGCGGAACGCGGCATCCGTCGAAATGAATGATGTTGGTGGCAGAGCCATGCTGCCCCATTTTTGACTCTGCCTTGCCAATCACAAGGCCTGGCGCATCGGCCTCAACGAGAAAGCAGGAAATGCCCTTACCCTTGGGCGCATCCTTGTCCGTCACCGCCCACACCACGAACAGGCCGGCATATTCACCGCTGGTGATATAAATTTTCGTGCCGTCGAGAATATAACCGTCGCCGTCACGGCGCGCTGTGGTGCGCATGGCCGAAGGGTCAGATCCTGCGTTGGCTTCTGTCAGGCAAAAGCCGGCGGCGGGATAATCGCCGCTCGCAATGCGCGGCAGATATTTCTGGCGCTGGTCTTCAGAGCCGACGGCTTGAATGACCTCGCCGACCATATTCGTCACCGACGCGGTGCAACCGGTTGAGGCGCAGGCGTAACCGAGTTCCTCAATGGCGAGTGCAAAAGCCACAGGCCCGGCTTCGGCGCCGCCATAATCGCCACGCACATTCAGCGTCATAAACCCGGCCTGCGCCAGCCATTTGAGGTTGGCAATAAAATCGCTGCGGCCCTCGCCGCGATCGAGCTTCTCCGCCAACGGCGTCACCCGCTCGGCGGCCATACGGCGCGCGGTATCGCGGATCATTTCCTCTTCTTCGCTCAGCGCGAACAGCATGCGCTTGTCTCCGCCGCGTTGATCAGTGTTCGGCCATCACACGCGCTGGCGGGAATACAACTTCGGCCAGCGTGCCTTCATTCTTGACGCTCGACAGGCGCATGGCGGCGCGATTGGCCTCGACCAGCGCCTTTGTCAGCGGCAGTCCAAGACCGGTGCCGCCCGCACGCCGCGTGGCGGACAACTGCTTGAACGGCTCCATCGCCTGCTCGACTTCCGCCGGCGTCATGCCAATGCCAGTATCGCGCACACGAATTGCGACTTCTCCGAGGTCCGTCAGCGTTGTTGAAACAATCACCTGCCCACCCGGATCGGTGAATTTCACGGCGTTCGACAAGAGATTGAGCACAATTTGCTTCAGCGCCCGCGCATCGGCAATCACCAGTGGCAATTTCGTTGTCATCGCCGAGCGTACGACAATGCGACCCCGCTGGGACTGCGGCTGCATGAGACTGACGACGCCGCGAACAATTTCGTTGACGTTCACGCTCTCGAAGTCCAGCTCCATCTTGCCGGCCTCGATCTTGGACAGATCGAGCAGATCATTGACAAGGCTGATAACGTGACCGCCAGAGGCGTGAATATCCTTGAGATAATCCTTGTAACGCTCGTTGCCGACCGGCCCGAAGCGCTCCTCCATCATCACTTCGGCAAAGCCAATGATGGCGTTGAGCGGGGTGCGCACCTCATGGCTGATTTTGGCGAGAAAATCCGACTTCTGCGCGGAAGCATTTTCCGCCAGCTTGCGGGCATCGACCAATTCCCGTTCAGATTTTTTCCATGCGGTCAGATCACGCATGACGGCACAGAATTTTCGCTCCGGCTTTTCCGCAATCTGGCCGAACGACAGGAACATGGGAATGCGCCCGCCTTGCCGCACACGGCCTGTCACCTCGCGCCCATCATTCATCACGGCGCGCACACCACCATTCTTCAGGCCCTCGAAATAATCGAGCAGGCTCGGGTGGCTTTCAGGCGCAAAAAGGTCGGTCACCGGTTCGCCAGCCACTTCTTTCTGGTCGTAACCAAACAGCGCCTCCGCCGTGCGGTTGATCGAGAGAATGCGGCCCTGTTCGTCGAGCACTGCCACGCCATCGGTGGCGGTGTCGAGAATGGCGCGCACCTCGCGCAGCTGGCTGTCCCGACTTTTTAATTCCTGTTCGGCCGTGCGCAGCTTCGCGCCGATTTCCACATCGGGCGAACGGCGGAATGTCACGAGCGTCGCGCGCTCGCCATCCCAATGCATATCCTGCATGCGCGCGTCGACCGCGATTTTCTCGCCATCGCGCGTGGTGAGAAGTATTCCGCCGGAGGGGCCATCCGCTTCGGATTTCGGAATGCGACCCTTGAAAAGCGCTGGCGCGCCACCGGCGTCTGCAATGGCAGCAACGGAATCGTAATCAAGCAAATCGAGCAAAGTGCGGTTGGCGTATAGCACGCGTTCGCCGCGCGTGATCATCACGCCGACCGGCATTCGCTCCAGTAAATCCTGATAGCGCGGGTCCGGAACACGCACGATATGAGTCACAGGCGCGGATACAACCACCGGCTCGGCGCGTGGCGCATATTCATGGATGACCGGCGCCGGACTTGCAGATTGTGCGCTTGCCTGTTCGGCGACGGCCTGTGACTGCGTGACAGGCGGCACGGGCGCACTCACTGTCAGGGGTAGTTCGGCTGCTGGCGGGGCATGTGAAGAATTTTCCGGGCGCGCTTCATCTACCGACGCGCTTTTATCTCCACCGGCCTGCGTTTCCACCTTCTGGATTTCGATCACCGGTGATGCAGCGCAGGCAGTCGTGTCAGGCGCAGCGGCAACGCCATCAACGATTTCAGCAACCGTTGCGACCTTGTCCTCTGGCGACTGTGCTGATGCTAGTAGCAACGCATCGTCGCGCGCCGTTGTATCCGCCACTTTTGGCAATGCATTGGATGCGGGGGGATGCGCAGTCCGGTCGCCATCTTCGAATTTTGCTCCGAGCGCGCGCGCCAATTCGCGAAACGCCATACGTTCCGACTGCGACAGGCTCGGCACGGCGGGTATCGGCTGCGTGGCAGCCATCCCGAGCGCTCGTGGCTCATCCTGCTGCGGCTGAGCCGGTAATGGTATGGCCGGAAGCGGCTCTTCAGCCCGCTTATCTTTTTCGACGATTTCGGATTTTGTGCCCAACTCCTGAATCAGGAGAAAACCGCGCATGCCGTGGAATCGTCCTTCGGCGTCGACCTGCGGCAAGCCTGACCATTCGACATCGACCGGTCCTGGCCGGTCATCGGCGGACCAGAGCAACGGCACCTTTTCAGCTGTTTCGCGCTGCGCCAGCGCCGCAGCCATGCGCCCGGTTGTGTCAAGGAACAGATCGCCGGCCATATCCTGCCAGCGCTGGCCGACGATCGCACCGGACTGCTCACCCACCAGCAGCCGCAGCCTTGAACCGGCCTGCGTCACCATGCCAGATGCATCGCTTTGCCACATCACGCGGACGGTTGACGGCGCAGGGTTGCGTCGTCGATCTCGCTCAGGACTATCCGACAGCGGCGTGGCCTCAGCGAGTGGCGCGTCTTGTGCTGGAGCCTGTTCCTGCGAGGCCGAAGGCCTGTCCCTTACCCGCCACCGTTGATCCAATAGCGGCATGGCGACGAGCACCATTTCGCCATCGCCCGCCTGCACAAGCCGGCAAGCGGCAGCCAATGGTGCCTTGCCCTCTCCCCGCAGCGGCAGGTCGATCAGAACAGCACTGGCACTGGGCCGAAGCTGCGCGGCAATTGAAACCAGTTGCATGCGCACCATAGGTTCGATCGGCGAGCCGTCGATCATCCCGGCCCCGTTCTCGAACAGGCCATCGCCGGTGCGTGCATTGAACGCCAAGGCGCGACCGTCGCGCAGCAGCGCAACAATGTCCGCAGGCAGTCCCATGCTCTCCTGCACGCCATTCCTCCGCACGGGCCTGCAACGGCCTTTTTACCACCTATTAAGCTTAATCCATTCTTAACGCGCCGGTCCCTGCGGGTCCACCACATTCATGTGGGAACCACACAAGGTCCTGTTCCGTTAACAGAAATGACAGTCTTTCCTGACCTATGGAAAAGCGCTTGATTTTGCACCGCACAAATGATATTGCGCCGCACAAATAACCCTTGGAGAGGAGAATCCCATGTCCAACAAGTTTCCTTCATTTGAAATCCCCACCGAGATGCGCGACTTCGCCGAGAAGAGCGTCGAGCAGGCCAAGAAGGCTTTCGACGGCTTCATGGGCGCCGCCAACAAGGCGCTGGATAATGTGTCCGGATCGAGCAACACGGTGCAGTCAGGTGCGGTCGATCTGACTCGCAAGGCGATCAACACTGCCGAAGAGAACATGCATGCGTCGTTCGAGCATGCGCAGCGTCTGGTGCGCGCCAAGGACCCGCAGGAAGTGATGCAGCTTCAG
>JBOFFO010000079.1:0-12436 GCA_051648665.1 Beijerinckiaceae bacterium
GGCAGGTTCAACCGCCGCAGCCGGTCGATATGGCCGCTTTCGCGCCGCACCACATGCCACAGGCCAGAAACCTGCGCCGCCTCATACATCGCAAAATGAAAAGCCTGATCAGCAGCGCTGAAGGCCTGCAACTCGCCAAGCCCGGCGAAAGCCTCTTGGCGGCGGATTAACTCCCGCAAGGCGGCAATGAGCGCGGCATCACGATGCTGCGCAAGGCCATACACAATTTCCAGCTCGATGGAGCGCCGCAAAAATTGCGCCTGCCGCGCCCTCCGCACATTGATCCGGCTCACCACCGTGGCATGCTGCGGAAATATATCGACCAGCCCTTCCTCCTGCAGGCGCATCAGCGCGTCGCGCAGCGGCGTTGAACTCAGGCCGAAGCGCGCCTGCAAGGCGTTGCGGGCCAGCACTGTGCCGGGCGGCAACGTCAGATCGATAATCTCGTCGCGCAGTGTCTCCTGCACGGTGCTGGCGCTGCGCCCGCGCGGCCTTTCACCAGGCGGGTTGAACAGAATGGCGTCCATCATGACCGACTCCCTGCGATCCCTTAACACACCAGGAGTCTTGACGCACTAATGCATTAGTGCTTTAGCTGACTCAACGATAACCGGCTTCGTGCGAGATGATGGGGTGGAGAACCGCATCGCTCGGCGTCAGGCCGGGCAAATTCTGCGCCGCAGCAAACCGCTGGCCAGGCGCAGTGGGAAACGATCAGAAAGGAATCTGCGCCTATGACCACCATCAATCGCCGTTTGTTGAGCGCTGCCGCTGCTGCGGCTCTGTGGGCATGGACGGCACCAGCCTTTGCGCAGGCTTGGCCGAGCGCAAAGCCGATCACTATCATCGTGCCCTTCCCGCCCGGCGGCACCACCGATGTGGTGACGCGCATGGTGGCGCAGGAAATATCGCAGGCCATCGGCCAGACCATCGTCGTGGAAAATCGCGCCGGCGCGAATGGCAATGTCGGTTCGGCGATGGCGGCGAAAGCTGCGCCGGATGGTTACACGTTCCTCGCCACCGGCGTCGGATCAAACGCAATCAATCACGGCATCTATCGCAACATGCCCTACGATTCGAGCAAGGATTTTTCTCACGTCACACAGATGACGAACGGACCGAACGTTCTGATCGTGAACAAGGATTTCCCGGCGCAGACGCTCAAGGATCTGATCGACATTCTCAAGGCCAATCCGGGCAAATACAATTATGCCTCATCCGGCAATGGCGCGTCCGGCCACATGGCGATGGAATTGCTGAAGCAGAAGGCCGGCATACAGGTTAATCACGTCCCCTATCGCGGCGGCGCGCCGGCCATGAATGATGTGATCAGCGGCACGGTGCCAATGATGTTCATCAATCAGGATATGGCGTTTGCGCAGGCCAAGGGCGGCACCGTGCGCATGCTTGGTGTCACCAGCCTTGAGCGCAATCCGGCCGAGCCGCAGGTGCCGACGATTGCCGAGCAGGGTTTCCCCGGCTTTTCCGCCATCACATGGAATGGTCTGGCCGCGCCCGTCGGCACGCCGAAAGAAATTGTCGACCGCATGCAGGCCGAGGCGCTCAAGGCACTGAACAAGCCTGCCAACAAGGACAAGCTATTGCAGCAGGGCTTCGTCATCGGCGGCAACTCACCCGCTGATCAGCTGAAGTTCGTCGCCGATGAAATGGCGAAATGGAAGCAGGTGGCCGATCAGGCCGGCGTGAAGGTGGACTAGGAGGAGCAAGAAGCGGCAACATACCCTCGTCTCAGCCTCGCGCTGGTGCGTCACACAGCCATTGATCCCTCGCAGCCAAGCCTCAAGGTTTTGCCGAAAGCCATGCCGATGAAAAAGACTCCCGCCGATCTGCGATCCGCCCGCTGGTTCGCAGCCGATGATCTGCGTTCCTTCGGTCATCGCAGCCGCATGAACCAGATGGGTTACGATGTCGCGGAATTTGCCGGCAAACCCATCATCGGCATCATCAATACCTGGTCGGATTTTGCCCAGTGCCACGCGCATTTCAAGCAGCGCGTCGAGGATGTGAAACGCGGCGTGCTGCAGGCCGGCGGTTTTCCTGTCGAATTGCCCGCGATTTCCCTGTCGGAAAGCACGGTCAAACCGACAACCATGCTCTATCGCAATTTTCTGGCGATGGAGACGGAGGAATTGATCCGCTCGCAGCCCGTCGATGGCGTTGTGCTGATGGGCGGCTGTGACAAGACCACGCCCGGTCTGATCCTCGGCGCGACATCCGCTGGCGTGCCGGCGATTTTCATGCCCGCAGGGCCGATGCTGCGTGGCAACTGGCAGGGCAAGCCGCTCGGCTCCGGCTCTGACGTCTGGAAATACTGGGACGAGCGCCGCGCCGGCAACATCACCGACAAGGACTGGAACGAGATGCAGACCGGCATCGCCCGGTCCTACGGCGTATGCATGACCATGGGCACCGCCGCGACCATGACCGGATTGGCGGATATTCTCGGCATGTGCCTGCCCGGCTCATCCTCGATTCCTGCGGCGGACGCCAATCACATCCGCATGGCGGCTGCCTGTGGCCGACGCGCGGTGGACATGGTGTGGGAGGATCTGACACCGCAGAAAATCATGACCGCCGGCGCATTCCGCAACGCCATTGTTGTCGCAATGGCGATGGGCTGCTCGACGAATGCGGTGATTCATTTGCTGGCGATGGCGCGCCGCGCCGGCCATGCCATCAGCCTCGATGATTTCGATGCCGCCAGCCGCAAGGTGCCGGTGATCGCGAATATCCGGCCCAGCGGCGCAACCTATCTGATGGAAGATTTTTATTATGCCGGCGGCCTGCTGGGCATGCTGACGCGCCTGACCGGCTTTCTCGATCTCGACCAGATTAACGCCGCCGGTGAAACCTGGAGCGAAAGTTTGAAAGGCGCGAAAATCTTCAATGACGATGTGATCCGGCCGCTCGACAACGCCATTTATAGTGAGGGCGCGCTGGCCGTGCTGCGCGGCAATCTCGCCCCGCAGGGCTGCGTTGTGAAACCCTCCGCCGCGAAGGAAAAATTCCTGCGCCATTCCGGCCCGGCGCTCGTTTTCGATTCCTATGCCGATATGAAAGCGGTAATCGACCGCGATGATCTTGATGTCACCGAGGACACCGTGCTCGTGCTGCGCAATGCCGGCCCGCTCGGCGGACCAGGCATGCCCGAATGGGGCATGCTGCCAATCCCAAAAAAGCTTGTGAAGCAGGGTTTGCGCGATATGGTCCGCATCTCCGATGCGCGGATGAGCGGCACGAGTTACGGCGCCTGCATCCTGCATGTATCACCGGAATCCTATATCGGCGGCCCGCTCGCACTGCTGAAAACCGGCGATACCGTCACCGTCGATATTCCCGCCCGCACCATCAACATGGACGTGCCGGAGGCGGAGTTGGCGGCGCGGCGCGCCGCATGGAAAAAGCCGGAACCACGCTATGAACGCGGCTATGGCTGGATGTTTTCACGCCACATCGCACAGGCCCATGACGGTTGCGATTTCGATTTTCTGCAAACCGACTTCGGCGCCCCTGTCGCCGAACCATCCATTTACTGAAGGATCACCTTATGCCGCTGTCGGACTCTACGCGCGAAAAACTGAAGAAAGTCTCAGTCGCCACCATTTGCACGGCACTTTATAAAAAAGGTCTCAGCCGCCAGTTTATTCAGGATGTACGACCGCTCAATCCGTCCCTCGGCAATATGGTCGGCGAGGCCTATACCCTGCGCTATATGCCCGCGCGCGAGGACCGCAACCCGATCTCCGTGTTTCAGAATCGCGCACACCCGCAGCGCAAGGCGGTGGAGGAATGCCCACCCGGCGCTGTTATGGTCATCGACAGCCGCAAGGATGCGCGTGCGGCATCGGCGGGGTCGATTCTTGTCACACGGCTGATGAAGCGCGGCGTCGCCGGCGTCGTCAGCGATGGTGGCTTCCGTGATGCGCCGGAAATCGCTGCATTGCAGATTCCCGCCTATCACAGCCGTCCCTCTGCCCCGACCAACCTGACGCTGCACGAGGCCATTGAGATCAACGTCCCGATCGGATGCGGCGACGCCCCGGTCTTCCCCGGCGACGTGATTGTCGGCGATGGCGAGGGCGTCGTTGTCATCCCCGCACATATGGCCGATGATATTGCGCAGGAAGCCACGGAAATGACCGCTTTCGAGGATTTCGTCACCGAGAAGGTGCTGGAGGGCCGTTCCATTCTCGGCCTGTATCCGCCGACCGATCCGCAAAGCTCCACTGATTTTGCGGCATGGCGCAAAGCCAACAATCGCTGATAGACTAAGCCCTGCGGATGCCCCGCCGTCTGGGTCATCCGCCAAAGTACACAGCGCGAACAGGGCAGGATTTCAACGCATGAGCGTCTTCGCAAACATCATCGCCGGTGACCGTGTGACCGGGAGCGCCGTCACCCGCAATATCAATCCCTCCAATACCGATGATGTGGTCGGCGAATATGCGCAGGGTACGAAGGCCGACGCCGAGCGCGCCATCGCCGCCGCCAGGGCCGCTTTTCCGAAATGGTCACGCACCACGCCGCAGGAGCGGCATGATGTGCTGAAAAAAATCGGCGAGGAAATTCTCGCCCGCAAAGATGAGCTGGGACGGCTCTTGTCGCGTGAGGAAGGCAAGACCTTGCCGGAGGGCATTGGTGAAGCGACGCGCGCCGGCCAGATTTTTCTGTTCTTCGCCGGTGAGGCGTTACGTCAGAGCGGTGAGAAAATTGCCTCTACTCGCCCCGGCCTTGATGTCGAGATGACGCGCGAAGCTGTTGGCGTCGTTGGCCTGATCACGCCGTGGAATTTCCCCATTGCCATTCCGGCGTGGAAAATCGCGCCGGCCCTGTGCTACGGCAACACCGTCGTGATCAAGCCCGCCGATCTCGTGCCGGGATCAGCCTGGGCGCTGGGCGACATTATCGCCCGCAGTGGTTTGCCCGAAGGCGTGTTCAATCTTGTCATGGGACGCGGCTCTGTCGTCGGCCAGGCCATGCTGGAAAGCCGCGATGTCGCGGCCATTTCCTTCACTGGTTCGGTCGGCACCGGGCGCAATGTCGCTGCCGCCTGCATTGCCGGCAACCCCATGAAAAAGGTTCAGCTTGAAATGGGTGGCAAAAACCCGCTCGTCGTGCTCGATGACGCTGACCTGAAGACAGCGGTGGAATGTGCCGTGAATGGCGCGTTTTTCTCCACCGGCCAGCGCTGCACCGCCTCTTCGCGATTGATTGTCACGAAGGGCATTCATGACCAGTTTGTGTCTGCCCTGACGGAACGGCTAAAAGGTCTTGTCGTCGATGATGCGTTGAAAACCGGCACGCATATCGGCCCTGTGGTGGACCAGAGCCAGCTCGATCAGGACATCGATTATATCGACATTGGCCGCAAGGAAGGCGCCCGCCTCGCCTTCGGCGGTGAGCGCCTCAATCGCGAAACTCCAGGCTTTTATTTGCAGCCCGCACTGTTCACGGAAACATCAAACGGCATGCGTATTGCCCGCGAGGAAATTTTCGGACCCGTCGCGTGCGTCATTCCGGTAAAGGATTATGACGAGGCGCTGCACATCGCCAATGATACGGATTTCGGCCTCTCCTCCGGCATCTGCACAGCGAGCCTGAAATATGCGAGCCACTTCAAGCGCAATTCTGAAGCCGGCATGGTGATGGTGAATGTACCGACTGCTGGCGTCGATTATCATGTGCCGTTCGGCGGGCGCAAAGGCTCAAGCTACGGCCCGCGCGAACAGGGGGCCTATGCGAAGGAATTTTATACAACCGTGAAAACGGCTTACACATTCCCCGGTTGAGTGTGCCGGATACGCAAGTAAAAAGGCCGGCGTCAAGCGCCGGCTTTTTTTGAAATGAATGAAACTGGCGTCCCGGAAGGGATTCGAACCCCTGACCTACGGTTTAGGAAACCGTTGCTCTATCCTGCTGAGCTACCGGGACCTGCGAAGCACTCTATGCCCTGCCCCGGGCCATTCCGGCAAGCCCCGCCGGACCCGCTGGCACAGATCAGCCGGACCGCTGCCATACATCGATGCGGAAGACATCGATACCGGCTTCGCCCCGCATCGTCAGACCACCATCGACCACATCGAGCACGGCGCAATCGCCGCTAGCGAGCGCAGTGCTGCCAACATGAACCGCAGGCCCAGCATTCAGCAGAAGAACAAGCTTGTCCGCCGGCGTAATGTCTGCCGATGCTGCCGCTTTGACGCGAGAAACAACATGCCGCGCATGGCCGCGCCGCGTCATCACATTGAGATCGGTGATCGGCCCCGCATGCAGCCGCGCGGTTACGGCCACATCACCCGGAAATGAAAAGGGGGGAGACGCCGGCGACAGCGCCACATGGCGTGCCTCATCAAACACGAGATCAATCCCCACGCCATCGAGTACACATAGCGTACGGTCGACAGCGGGGAAAAGCGAAAACGGTCCGTCAGATGCCACGCGCGCCATACTCACGCGCCAGATAAAATCGTCAAGCCCGCGCGCATGATGATCAACGGCGACCTCAATGGTTTCGCCCCCGCCATTTTTCCAGGGCATGCGCCGGAAATCAGATTGCCGGATAATCCGCATGCCTCACCGACCCTGTGCCAGAACGCTGCGGGCAATGATATTACGTTGAATTTCCGACGAACCCTCATAAATCCGGAATATACGCGCATCGCGCACATAGCGCTCCAGCGGCAAAGAGCGCATGAACCCATACCCGCCATGAATTTGCAACGCCTTATCAGTCACGCGGCCGACCATTTCTGACGCGAACAATTTCGCCATTGATGATTCCAGCGAATACCGCGCACCAGCTTCCCGCTTGCGCGCCGCTTCAAGGCCGAGCAGCCGAGCAGCGGCAATATCGGTCGCCATATCCGCCAGCATCCACTGGATTCCTTGCAATTCAGCCAGCGGCGCACCGCCCACTTGCCGTTGCAGGGACCAGTCCCGCGCTGCGGCAAATGCCGCTTCAGCAATGCCAACAGCGCAGGCCGCAATTTCCACGCGGCCGCCATCGAGTACCTTCAGTGCCGTGCGAAATCCCGATCCTTCCTCACCGAGCCGGTTGGCGAAGGGCACGCGCACATCAAACGAAACCTCGAACACATGGCCGCCCTTCAGGCCCATCGTGCGCTCCGGCGGCCCGAATCGAAGACCGTCTTGTCCATTCTCGACAATGAATGCGGAAATTCCCCGCGCGCCGGCAGTCATGTCAGTTTTTGCAAAAACGACGATAAAATCGGCCTCCGCAGCATTGGAAATAAAATGCTTCGTGCCTGTGAGGCGATAAAAGTCGCCGGTGCGCTCTGCCCGCACGCTCATCTCGGCTGGATTGGAACCGGCGCCCGGTTCTGTCAGTGCAAATGCGCCGATCCGGCCCGCAGCTGCGCCCGGCAAAAGCCGCTGCCGTTGCTCGTCATCGCCTCCGTACAAAATCGAATCCGTTGCGAGCCAATGGGCCGTTACCATCGAAGCGGTCGATCCGCAGGCACCGGCCATCACAGCCACGGCTTCAAACAGATCTGTCGGCGCCAAGCCCAATCCACCATAGGCTTCCGGAATGCTGAGGCCCATGAACCCCATTGCACTCAAGCTGTCCTTGTGCCGTGTTGCGGAGCCGCCGCTTTCATCAATGTCTGCTGCAGCTGGCGCCAGCACATCGGCAGCATACCGTCGTATGGCATCAAGCACTTCCGCGTTGCCGGACACAGACGCATTCATCATTGTCTCTCCTTGCCAAGTTCAGCAAGAATATCGGCGCGGTCACCATCCAGCGCAGGCGCGGGCGCCGCGCCGCCACGGGCCACACCAGAGAAACGTGCCGGCTGTTCCGGCACACGCACGGAGCCGGCAGCAGGATGCTGGGTCTCCTGCAACAGAACACGCTCTTGAGCAGGAACAGAATGGAGCGCTTGCGCCATGTCATGAATGGATGCAGCAGGGACACCTGCTTCTACCAGCGCAGCCACAGCATCACTGACAGAATGCCGCCGCGACCAAAGCTCGATGGCAGATCGCAGCACCGCTTCATTGGCCAGGCGCATCGCATCGGTGCAAAAACGATCATCTGCTGTAAGCGCCGGTTGTCCGATACATTCCGTCAGCTTGGCAAACAGCTTGTCATTCAGCACGGCAAGAACAAACATACCATCTTGCGCAGCAAACGCGCCAAACGGCGCCGAGAGAGGATGGCGATTGCCAACGCGCTGCGGCGCAATGCCGGTGGCGATATAGCGCGCGACCACCAGCGGCTGCAATGCAATCATGGCATCGAACATGGCCAGATCAATATGACGCCCTGCGCCAGTTTGATTACGTTCAACCAAAGCAGCGAGCACAGCCCATGACCCAAATAATCCAGCCACAACGTCAGCAATCGATTCCCCCACCAGCGTGGGCGGCCCATCCGGCGCGCCTGTCACCGACATAATGCCTGCCATCGCCTGCATGATCATATCGTAGGCGGGCCGGTCTGCATAACTTCCGTATTGTCCGAAACCGGAAATGGACGCGTAAACAAGTTTCGGATTGATAGCGGACAACGCATCCCATCCAACGCCAAGTTTCTTGGCGATGCCAGGCCGAAAATTTTCCACAACCACATCGGCCTGCCGGGCCAAACCCTGCGCGATGGCAACATCATCAGCTTTAGACAAGTCAAGCACAATGCTGCGTTTGCCGCGATTGAGCGCCATAAACAGGATGCTCTCGTCGCCAATAAACGGGCCAATATGCCGGTAATCATCGCCGTTTGGTGGCTCGACTTTAATGACATCTGCACCCAGATCGGCCAGCAGCGCCGTGCAATAGGGCCCAGCCAGCACGCGGCTGAAATCCAGAACGCGAATGCCTGACAACGGCCCCTGCTTCATCACACTGCTCCGGCTTAAGTCATGCTCGGTAAATTCAAGCGGTGTTCTCGCGCGCAATCGATAGCAATGTCATAGCCTGCATCCGCATGGCGCATGACGCCGGTGGCCGGATCGTTCCACAGCACACGCTCGATGCGCCGCGCCGCTTCCGGCGTGCCATCGCAGGCGATAACCATGCCAGAATGCTGCGAGAAACCGATGCCGACACCACCGCCATGATGCAGGGACACCCATGTCGCGCCCGATGCGCAATTCAGCAACGCATTCAGCAGTGGCCAATCCGACACAGCATCTGAACCATCCTTCATCGCTTCCGTTTCCCGATTGGGCGACGACACCGAGCCTGAATCGAGATGATCGCGGCCGATAACAATGGGGGCTTTCAATTCACCGCGCGCCACCATCTCGTTGAAAGCCAGACCTAAACGATGCCGGTCTCCAAGGCCAACCCAGCAGATACGCGCCGGCAGGCCCTGAAAATGAATCCGCTTCTTCGCCATATCAAGCCAGTGATGCAGATGCTTGTTGTCTGGCAGCAGCTCCTTCACCTTTTCATCGGTGCGGAAGATATCCTCCGGATCGCCGGAGAGCGCCGCCCAGCGGAACGGGCCGATGCCGCGGCAGAACAGGGGCCGGATATAGGCCGGCACAAAACCCGGAAAATCAAACGCATCGGCAACGCCTTGCTCCAGCGCCATTTGCCGGATGTTGTTGCCGTAATCGACCGTGGGAATGCCCATCTTGTGAAAATCAAGCATGGCACGCACATGCATCGCCATGGATTTTTTCGCCGCTACGCTGACGGCAGTGGGATCGCTCTCGCGCTTTTTCTCCCAATCTGCCAGCGTCCAGCCTTTCGGCAGATAGCCATTGACTGGATCATGCGCCGACGTCTGGTCCGTCACACAATCCGGTTTCACACCCCGGCGCACGAGTTCAGGAAAAATATCGGCAGCATTGCCGAGCAACGCCACGGAAATCGCTTTTTTCTCGCGGCAGGAGCGTTCGATAATCGTCAGCGCCTCATCAAGTGTGGCGGCTTGCGTATCAACATAGCCGGTGCGCAGCCGCATCTCGATGCGGCTCGGCTGGCATTCCACGGCGAGGCACGAAGCGCCTGCCATTGTTGCGGCCAGCGGCTGTGCGCCGCCCATGCCGCCAAGGCCGGCAGTGAGAATCCATTTGCCAGACAAATCGCCATTGTAATGGCGGCGGCCCATCTCAACGAATGTTTCGTAGGTGCCCTGCACGATGCCCTGCGAGCCAATATAAATCCACGAGCCTGCCGTCATCTGGCCATACATCATCAGGCCTTTGCGATCGAGTTCGTGGAATTTTTCCCACGTCGCCCAATGCGGCACGAGATTGGAATTGGCAATCAGCACGCGCGGCGCATCCGCGTGGGTGCGGAACACACCAACCGGCTTGCCAGATTGAACCAGCAATGTTTCATCACCTTCAAGTTTGCGCAGCGCCGCGACGATACGGTCGAAACTTTCCCAGTCGCGCGCAGCACGGCCAATGCCGCCATATACAACGAGTTCACCCGGTTTTTCAGCCACATCCGGATCAAGATTATTCATCAGCATGCGCAAAGGCGCTTCCGTCATCCAGCTTTTCGCTGACAGTTCGAGTCCGTGCGGAGCACGAATGATACGGGCGTTGTCGATACGGGTCATGATGCTGTCCGTGGGTTTAGGCTGCGTTCTGAGCAAATGTAATGCAGTGCTGCAAAATGGACTGGAGAACCGCGCGGACCGGCACCGCATAATCCGGATCATAAGGCACAGGCCAGTTCGATTCATCGACAGGGCCAAGCGGCTCGCGCATATAGGCACGGCAGGCCAGCTCCATCTGCACCGCATGCACTCCATTCTGAGGCTGGCCATAGGCGCGCGTGATATACCCGCCTTTGAAGCGGCCATTGAGGATGGTCTCGCGGCCGCTGGCGCGGCAGAGTGCTTCGATCTCGCACGCCAGTTCTGGTGCGCACGCCGCGCCGCTGTTGGTGCCGATATTAAATTCTGGCAATAGCCCATCGAACAGGCGCGGAATAATAGAGCGGATGGAATGGCAATCATAAAGAACGACGGTTGCGTGCAGGCTTCCCAGCCGCGCAATCTCGGCCTGAAGTGTTGCATGGTATGGATTGAAGAAATCATTGCGCCGCTGTGCGATCTCCACATCGCCCGGTATTTGCCCGTTTTTATAGAGCATCTCGCCATCGAAATTCGTGGTCGGGCACAACTCCGTTGTGGCCTGCCCCGGATAGAGTGACACGCCGGACGGATCACGATTCACATCAATCACCGTGCGCGAAATCGCCGTATGAACAATGGTTGCGTCAAGAGCTGCGGCAAAATCATACAGCGTATCAATCCACCAGTCGGCATCGCGTCGCGCCTGCCAGAGCGAGGTAAGAGGCGCATCATAGGGCGTAGGAATGTCTGTACCCGTGTGCGGCAAACTGACGAGCAATGGCGCTTGCCCGCGCCGTACCGTCAACCATGGCGTTGGTGCATTCATAATTTACCCCAGAGCCGGCAGTTGCGGATGATCGGCAGCGCGCACTGCTGCGCCGCTGCGAACCAGCATTTCCGCTTCATAAAGATCAGGCGCCATCAGACGGTCTTCTTCCAGCGCGGGGACGTGCACCCGCAATGCAGCGATAACCCGCTCCAGCGCAGGGCTTGTTTTCAGCCCGCTACCGGATTGGCCGCTTTTCAACGCGCCGAAGCCATGCCCGCGCTTGCGCAGATCAATGCCTTGGGCAGCGACCAGCCATTCGATCGCGAGAATGCGCGACAGCGTTACATTCATTTCCGTCAGCCGCCGCGCGGCATGCGCCGCCATCGACACATGGTCTTCCTGATTGGCGCTGGTCGGCGTTGAATCGATCGAACAGGGCGCGGCGCGTTGCTTGTTCTCGGCAAAAATCGCTGCGGCTGTGACTTCCGCAATCATGAATCCGGAATTGAGGCCCGGATTGGGCGTGAGGAATGGCGGCAGGCCGAAGTTCAACGCGGGATCGACCAGCGTTGCGATGCGCCGTTCCGCAATGGCGCCGATCTCAGAAATCGCCAGCGCAATCTGGTCGGCCGCAAACGCCACAGGTTCTGCATGAAAGTTCCCCCCGGAAACAATCTCGCCTGTATCAACCAGCACCAGCGGATTATCAGTCGCTGCATTCGCTTCGGCGACGAGAATATCGACAGCTTGCGTGATGACAGTCAGCGCAGCACCGGTCACCTGCGGCTGGCAGCGCAGGCAATACGGATCCTGCACGCGATCATCGCCATCGAGATGCGCATGGCGGATTTCGCTGCCATCAAGCAGCGCAGACAACGCGCGCCCCGCTGCGATCTGGCCCGCATGGCCGCGCAGCGCGTGAATTTCCGCGCGGAATGGCGTGGTAGAGGCCATCGCAGCATCAACCGACAACGCGCCGGTGATAAGCGCCGTGACACAGTTGCGATGCGCTTCGATCACACCTTTGAGCGCCCACGCGGTCGAAAATTGTGTGCCATTGATCAGCGCCAGCCCTTCCTTTGGCC
>JBOFFO010000080.1:0-1995 GCA_051648665.1 Beijerinckiaceae bacterium
TCCGGAATCCGCAACAGCGTCGGCACACCGAAAAACGCACCTTCCGCTTCAAGCCCGCCGACGCCCCAGCCGAGAATGCCGAGGCCGTTGATCATGGGCGTATGGCTATCCGTGCCGAGCATCATATCCGGATGCAGAAAAGGTGCGCCGTCCCGCTGCGTCTTCACCACCACCTGTGACAGCCGCTCCAGATTGATGGTGTGCATGATGCCGGAACCGGGCGGATGCACCCGCACGGAGGGCATCACCGCCGTCGCCCACTTCATCAGCCGGTAACGTTCGCCGTTACGCGCAAACTCCTTGGCAAGATTGCGCTGGAAGGCATCCGGCGCGCCAAAGAAATCGACGCCGGATGAATGATCAGTTGAAACATCGACCGGCAGGCCGGGATTCAGCAACCCCGGATCAACGCCATGCTCGGCCAGCACATCGCGCATCGCCGCAATATCGACCAGTGCCGGCCCGCAGGTCGTGTCATGCATCATGATGCGGTTGGGCAGAAACGCGATTTCCATGGCGCTGCTGCGCGTGTCGAGCCAGTGGCGAAACCCGGCGACAATGCCGGCCAGCGCATGCGTCTCGCCATTGCGCACCGCATTTTCCATGAGCAGGCGCAGCACATGCGGCAGCCGCCGGAAATCCGGCCCGAACATCGCCGCGACATCACAGAAAAAATGTGTTTGCCCGGCGATAGAGATAACGCCGGGCGGACAGGTTTGACTGGAACTGCGTGCGTCCGTCATCAGCATCAATCCGGCTTGAAGCCCGCCTTGTTCAGAATATCAGCCCAGCGGTCGATTTCTGTTTCAACCAGCTTCTGCATATACGCGCCACCCCGCTCATCAGGGCGCGGCACGCGCACGCCGATGCCCCGCAGGCGCTTTTGAACGTCCGGATCTTCCAGCGCCTTGCCAACGGCCGCTTGCAACGTCTCGAACACATCCTTCGGCGTGCCCTTGGGAACAAAAAGCCCGGTCCAGGTTTCACCGATAAATTCCGGCAGACCTGCTTCCGGCGCAGTCGGCACATTTGGCACGGCTTCCGCCCGCTCTTTCGCGGCGACAACGAGCGCGCGCACCGAGCCGCCCTGCACCTGGCTCGACACCGATGCCACAAGATCGCACGACCCATCAATCTTGCTGCTGACGATGTCGTTGATGGTCTGGCCAAAACCGCGATACGGCACATAGGTCGGCTTCACGCCGATCAACCCGAAAAAATGCAGGCAGGTCATGTGCGAGGCTGCGCCATTGCCGGAATGGCCCAGCGTCAGCTTGTCCTGCATCTCCTTGGCCTTGGCGATAAATTCCTTCAGGTCTTTCGCCGGAAAGTCATTGCGTACGAAAATGATGTTCGGCGTTGAGGCGACAAGCCCGAGATAGGCAAAGTCGGTGCGCGGATTGTGCTGGATTTTTGGCGTTGTGGTGACTGCCGCCGCCTGCGTGCCCGTATGGCCAAGCCCGATCGTGTAGCCATCCGGCGCCGCGTTCTTCACGCGCGTCACACCGACCGAGCCGCCAGCCCCGCCGATATTCTCGACAATAACATTCTGGCCGAGAACCTTGCTGATCCCGTCAGCCAGAATGCGGCCGGTGGTGTCCGCAGCGCCACCGGCAGCGAACGGCACGATGATCGTCACGGTGCGGTTGGGAAAGCCTTGGGCCGCAGCGCCGTGCAGCCCTGTAACGAGCGCTGCGCCCGCTGCGGCTGCAATCAACCATCGGCGCGGCAAGGAAAGATGGACTGTGAATGGCATGGCTTTCTCCTCCGTGATTACAGGCTTTTTGTGATGGCCCGTTGCAGCTTCCGCACCGCCGCTTCTGGCGATGACAACACCGGAACGGATGTGACAGCGCGGGCGGCGTTGAGCGCGCGCGCCGTCGAAAAATGCGCCAGCATGATGGCGTCAACATCGCGCATGGCGGCGCAGGCGTCGGCGACAAGGCGGTTATGGGTGTCCACATCGCCCGCCCTCAGCGCCATCATGGCGGCTTC
>JBOFFO010000081.1:0-4052 GCA_051648665.1 Beijerinckiaceae bacterium
ATGACCGGCTGGCCGCCCGCGTTGCCTCCATGATGGGCGCGGATCTGCTGATCCTGCTGTCGGACATTGACGGGCTTTATACGGCCCCGCCGCACAGCGACGCCAATGCGGTGTTCATTCCCGTTATTCCCCGCATCACCGCCGAGATCGAGGCGATGGCCGGCGGCGCGGCGTCGGAATTGTCGCGCGGCGGCATGCGCACGAAAATCGAGGCGGCGAAAATGGCGACCACCGCCGGCTGCGCCATGATGATCACCGATGGCCGCGTTGCCGGGCCGCTGGGCGCTATCGCGCAGGGCGGCCGCTGCTCCTGGTTTCTCACGCCGTCCAACCCGGTCACCGCGCGCAAAAAATGGATTGCCGGTTCGCTCGAACCGAAGGGCGCGGTGCATTGCGACGCCGGTGCGGTGAAAGCCCTGCGCGATGGCCGCAGCCTGCTGCCCGCTGGCGTGGCGCGCATTGAGGGTGATTTCGCGCGCGGCGATTGCGTCGCCATCCGCGGCCCGGAGGGCGATGAGATCGGCCGTGGCCTCGTCGCCTATGACGCCGCTGATGCTGCTCTGATCGCCGGGCGCTCGTCACGAGACATCGAGGCTATTCTTGGCTATTCTGGCCGGGCCGAAATTATTCATCGCGACGATATGGCGCTGGCAGGGGAATGAGGCGGCTTCAAGCCGACTGGTGGGAAATATGACATGAGCAATGCGCATCTGCGCGCCGTTGGGGATGGCGAAAATATTCCCGCCCTGATGCAGGCCATCGGTGCGCGGGCGCGTGCCGCAGCGCGCCAGTTGGGCCTTGCCACGGCGGAACAGAAAAATGCGGCATTGCGTGCCATCGCTAGCGCGATTCGTGCGCATGCGACGGATATTCTCGCCGCCAACGCGCAGGATATGGCGGAGGCAAAAGCCCGCAATCTCGCCCCTTCTTTTATCGACCGGCTGTTTCTCGACGAGAAAAGACTGGACGCGGTGGCGCAGGCCGTCGCCGATATTGCCGCGCTGCCCGATCCCGCGGGCCGCGTGCTGGCGCAATTCACTCGTCCCAATGGATTGGTTATTGAGCGGGTGGCAACGCCGCTTGGCGTCATCGGCGTGATTTTCGAAAGCCGTCCCAATGTCACGGCGGATGCTGGCGCGCTGTGCCTCAAAGCCGGCAATGCCGCCATTCTGCGCGCTGGCTCCGACAGTTTCCGCACCAGCATGAAAATTGCTGCGGCGATGGCGGAGGGTTTGCGCGCAGCGGGTCTGCCGGAGGACGCCATTCAGCTTGTGCCGGTGCGTGATCGTGATGCGGTCGGCGAAATGCTGCGCGGCCTGCAAGGCCATATTGATGTCATCGTGCCGCGCGGCGGCAAAAGTCTGGTGGCGCGCGTGCAGGAAGAGGCGCGCGTGCCGGTATTCGCGCATCTCGAAGGCATCTGCCATATCTATGTGCATGCAAAGGCCGATCTGGAGATGGCAAAAACCATTGTCCTGAACGCCAAGCTGCGCCGCACCGGCGTCTGCGGTTCGGCAGAAACATTGCTTGTTGATTCCGCCTGTGCTGCAACGCATCTGCAACCCCTCGTGCAAATGTTGCTCGACAATGGCTGCGCTGTGCGCGGCGATGCAGTGACGCAGGCCGCTGATCCGCGCGTCACCGCAGCCTCAGAAGAAGATTGGCGCACGGAGTATCTGGACAAGATCATATCCGTGCGCGTGGTTGATGATGTTCAGGCCGCGATGGACCACATCGCCGCTTATGGATCGTCGCACACCGAATCGATCATCACCGAAGATCGTGCGGCAGCGGAAACATTTCTGCGCGAGGTCGATTCCGCCATCGTCATGCACAATGCCTCGACGCAGTTCGCCGATGGCGGCGAATTCGGCTTCGGCGCTGAAATCGGCATTGCCACGGGGCGCATGCATGCGCGCGGGCCGGTCGGCGTGGAACAGCTGACCTCGTTCAAATACCGCGTGCATGGGCAGGGCCAGATCAGGCCGTGAGCACGCCACCATCTGTAACGCGCGCAGCGAAAAAAAATCCGGCCCGCGTCAAAAAAAATCCCGTGCCGAAATTGCCAGTGCATGGCCGCGCCCAGCGCATCGGCCTGCTCGGCGGTTCATTCAATCCCGCCCACAATGCGCACCGGCTGGTGTCGCTCACAGCTTTGAAACGGCTGAAGCTTGACTGGGTCTGGTGGCTGGTGACGCCCGGCAATCCGCTGAAGGACAATGCCGGATTGCCGCCGCTCGATGCCCGCATGGCTGCGGCGCGCGCGCTGGCCCATCATCCGCGGATCAGAATATCCGGCGTCGAGCGTGATTTCGGCACGCATTATACGCGCGACAGTCTCATGGCGTTGCGCCGCCGCGCGCCCGCCGCGCGGTTTGTCTGGCTGATGGGCGCTGACAATCTCACGCAATTCGCGCGCTGGGGCGGCTGGCGGGCCATCGCGTCGATGGCGCCGTTGTGCGTGGTGGACCGTCCGCGCTCGACCCTCAAGGCGCTCAGCTCCCGTGCGGCGCTGACGCTGGCGCGCTACCGCTTGCCGGAAAGGGCCAGCGCCGCCCTGCCATCGCGCCGGCCGCCGGCTTGGGTGTTTCTCCACGGCAAGCGCTCCACCCTGTCATCGACGGCGATCCGGCAGGGGCTGGCCCGGCCATGATCTAACGCTGGCGCGCCCGTGACGGTGATGCCGTTGCGGAACAAATGTGCCGTCGCCTGCATTGAAATGGCACACCCCGTCACACTATCTTAAGAATCAGGGATCACGCTCGGTCCTGTAACGTGAGAAAGAGGGTTCACACCTGACCACCGTGTTGCAAAAAAAGACCGCCAGGCGGTCTGCTCCGGCCAAGGCCCCTGCGGGGATCGTGGCCGTCACCCCGGCAAGCCGTGTCATGTCCGTGCTTGAAGATATGAAGGCTGAAGAGACGGTCCTGATTGACCTGACGGCCAAAACGTCGCTCGCCGATACCATGATCATCACCACAGGACGCTCCAACCGCCATGTCGGTGCCATTGCCGACGAGGTGGCGAAAGCCATGAAGGCGGCAGGCGAAACCGTGCGCATCGAAGGCATGCCCCATTGTGATTGGGTGCTGATCGATGCGGGCGATGTCATTCTGCATATCTTCCGTCCGGAAGTGCGCGCCTTCTACAATCTCGAAAAGATGTGGGGCGCTGACCGGCCGGGTGAGCGCAAGGCGGGCTGAGCCCGCTTGCGGCTGCATCTTCTGAGTGTGGGCCGCATGAAGGACGGCCCGGAGCGGGCCTTGTGCGCCCGCTATGTGGAGCGCGCGGCGCAAGCCGGCCGCAGCCTCGGATTCTCAGGCCCTATCGTGTCCGAAATTGCGGAATCGAAAGCGCCCCGCGCCGATGACCGCAAGATGCAGGAAGCGCAATCCCTGCGCAGTCATATCGGCGATGCCCCGTTCGTCTGTCTGGATGAGCGCGGCCAATCCCCCAGCAGTGAAGCGATTGCCGGGTTCTTGGCCCGGCGCCGCGATCAGGGCCAGCGCGCACTGGCGCTGGTGATCGGCGGAGCTGATGGGCTTGATCCGGCCTTGCGGGCGGAAGCGGCCGCTGTCTGGTCTTTCGGCGCCGCGACCATGCCGCACCAGATCGTGCGGATCGTTGCCGCTGAACAAATCTATCGCGCCATGACAATCATCGCCGGCCACCCCTATCATCGCACTTGATGGCGAATCACGGATCAATCCTTGCGATGGCGGCGGTGCTGGGGCTTGTCCCGTCCTTCGCGCTTGCGCAAACGCCGCCGGATCCGAACGGTTTGCGTGGTTCGACACCGCCGGACGTGGCCCGGCATATCGACGCCCGTGACCGCAGCCGCATCGAGCTAGAGGCGGTCGAGCAGTCCATGCGCGCCAATGCCGACATCCAGAAAAAACTGGCGGCAGACATTGAGGCGGCGCGTGTTGATCGCGGCCGGCTCAATGCCGGGCTGGTGGAATCAGCGGAGCGGTTGCGCGCCAGCGAAAGCCGCATGGCGGCGCTGGAACAGCGTCTGGCAACAATGGAGAGCAGTGAAAATGCCGTGCGCG
>JBOFFO010000082.1:0-2781 GCA_051648665.1 Beijerinckiaceae bacterium
GGCGTTGCGTATGTAGCTGTACCAGAGCGCGCCGCCGAGGCCGAAGGTGAGCATCGCCAGGACAGCGTAACCTGCGATTTTAATCAGGCGCGCTCGCCGCAACGCACTGATATTCGTCGAAACCCAGCCTGATTCCTCGAACACCACCTTTTGCAGCAGGTCAGTCAGAAAGAAACTCTTGCCGAGACCGGACATCTGCACCTGCCCGACATTTTCCGCGCCGAAGCTGCGCGACAGCGCGCCCACGAGCTGGTCGATCGGCGTGCCTTCCTGCGTGCCGGAGGCGAAATAGAAACCGCGCAGCGTGGCGTTGGTGTGATAGCGTGTCGGTTCGAAAATGCGGTTGAGAAAATCGAACACCGGCTGCTTGAGCGCCGCCATCTGGCTCGGAAATCCAAAAATCTGCACCTTCGCCTGCGGCGTCGGCTCTTCCTGGATGCGGTCAACCACATCCTCGTTCAGCCGCTCGATCAGCAGGTCGAACTCTTCGGGAATTTGCGCCACCATGTTCGCCGTCTTGTCGGCGGTCTGGAACGTCACGCCCCAGACAGCGCGCCGCTGCTCCTCATTGAGCACGCGGAAAAATTCCATGAACCCGGCAATCAGATCGGCCTTGGTGAACAGGGCATAGACCGGAAAATCGACCTTGAGATGGTCATGCAATTCCACGAGACGGTTGCGAATGGCATCGGAATGGGCGCGCAGCTGCGCCTCCGGCAGCCGCAACAGATCCTCGATGCTGATACATACGAACACGCCATTAATCGGCTGCTTTGGCCGGTTTTTGCGCAGCAGGTCCAGAAATGACAGCCAGCTCGATTTGTCAGCTTTTGAATCGGAATCCTGCGTGGTGTAACGGCCGGCGGTGTCGATCAGCACGGCGTCTTCGGTACACCACCAGTCGCAATAGCGCGTGCCGCCTTCGCCTGCGATGGCGGCGGGGGAAGCGCCGCCGCGCGCCAGCGGGAATTTCAGGCCGGAATTGACCAGCGCTGTGGTTTTTCCAGCGCCCGGCGGACCGATGATCACATACCAGGGCAGGTCATAGAGATAATCGCCCTTCGCGCCGGTGGTTTTTTTCAGAGTTTGCAGCGCATCGGTCATGCGCGTTTTCAGTGTCGCGCCATCATCCTGCGGGCCTTCTTCAGCAGTGCCGCTGCCCGAACCGCCGCCCGCGCCGGCCAGATTCTTGGCGATATCCGCGCTCGATTTCCAGCGGCTGGTCATATCATAGGCAAAATAGCCGATGCCCGCCATGAATACCGAAATGATGGTCATGTATTTGGTGACGGGATTGTCAAACGGCGTCATGTCGCCGATGCGCACCAGCGGCCCGGCGAACCAGATCAGGCTGATGATCGCCGCAAGGCCGATGAGAATGACGATGAGGCGCAACCAGATCGCTTTGGTCATGACCGGCTCTCCATTTACCGTTTGACCAGTGTTTCTTCACGCGGAATGGAAATTTCCACGCGTCGATTTTTCGCGCGGCCTTCCGCCGTCTGATTCGAGGCGATGGGGACTGCATCGCCCTTGCCGTCGGTTTGAATGCGGCTGGGGTCGCTAAGTTTCGGTTTCAGGATGACCGCGACAGCGCGGGCGCGTTCTACGGACAATTCGTGATTGGAGGGGAAGCGGGCGGTGACAATACGCACATTGTCGGTGTGGCCGACAATGCGGATATCGCCCGGCTCTTTTTCCAATGCCTCGGCAATTTTTTGCGCAATCGGCGCAAAGGTCGGCAGCACGGTCGCTTGACCGGACGGGAACAGCGCAAACGAACCGACGCGGATGATAATGGATTGCCCGCTTTCGACGGGATCGACCTTGTTTTGTGCAATCTCTTCGCTCAGCCGGGCGCGGATGCGCTCAAGCTGCGTCGAAGACTTGACCGGAATGGGCACAGGCGCCGCCGCAACAGGCACCGCCGCACGCTCGACCGCCAGTTGCGTATCGGGAAACAGCCGGCCCATCTCGAACGTCACCGCTTCCGCATTGCCGGACAGCATGAAGCGCAACGTGAGAAATACCACGAATATGCCGGCAGCGGCCACAGCCGCCAGCGCCCACAACGGAATCCGGAATGTCTGGTTCGAGGACGGAATTTCCTGGCCGCGCCAGTGGGGCGACAAGTCTTCCTTGGTGCGCGGCTGCGTGCGGCGCAGGATTTCATAGAGTTCGCGCTGGATGCCCTGCAAAGTCGCCGCGCCGCCGGCGGAGGTGCGGTGAATGCCCTGAAAGCCCATGGCGAGACAGGCATAGAACAGTTCAAGCAGATCGTAATGCCGTGTCGGATCCTGCTTCGCCTGATCGAGTTTTTCAAAAAACCGCACGCCGCCGACACGCTCGCCAAAAAAACGGGTCAGCATCGAGTAGCGGGTCCACACATGCCGCTGCTCGCTGGGAATATTCTGTACAATGTCGTCGCAAGTGGCGCAGAGAATATATTTGGCGTCGTCGGCCTGTGCTGGCGGAAAACTCTCCGCGCGCATGGTCTTGTCGAATTCCTCGATCGCGTCCGCCACCTGATCCATGAGGTTGGCAAAATTCGCACTCATCAGCGAGGTGCGCAGCCGCCCAAGCAGTAGCAGCACCGGGCCTGCGGCTTCCAGCAGCAAATTGGCGTTCGCGGCCACAGGCACATCGCGCTTCAGGATCAGGGCGCGGTCGCGCATCTGGTCCGGCGCTTGCGGCGGTGGCGGCGGCGGCGTGTTCATCCACGCATCCTGCTGCCCGCCAAAGGCCGGCTGGCTGTAGGGCGGCGGGGAGGGCTGGCCATAG
>JBOFFO010000083.1:0-2247 GCA_051648665.1 Beijerinckiaceae bacterium
TTCGCCTTGATGCGCAACAGCGAGGGAATGAATTCCGCATCCAGCCCGACCTCGACGCCTTTGATGTTCGCCTGAGCGATATTGATATACTGGCCGATAGGGCCGAAGGGGCCGTTGACGCCGCGATTGAAATCGAAATCGATCATGTCGCGGATACGGTTCTGGAAATAGGTTGCGCTGAGCATGGCGCGTCCATTCCACAGGGTCTGGTCGATGCCGATGTCGTACCCGACCGATGATTCCGCCTTGAGCGCGGGATCGCCATTGCGCGTCGGCGCATAGATCGAGAATTGCTGATAAAGCGAGGGCGCTTTTGCGCCCGTGCCGAGGCTGGCGCGGATTTTCGTGCCCGTCTCCTCGATGCGATAGGCAGCGGTCGCGCGGCCCGTGACAAAAGTTTTCGCGCCCTGCACCGCATCGATGCGCCCGCCGAGCGACAGATCGAGCCGGTCAAACAGCGTGACTTGATGCAGCGCGAACAGTGATTTCGTATCGCGGCGGTAACTGTTGTTTTCAATGGCGTTGAAAGAGTTCAGCCCCGGCGTCACCGTGTTGTGTGCGGTCTCGCGCTCATACACGCCGCCGAAGGTGAATTTACCGAAGCTGCCGAGCTTGAGATCACCCTGATATTCAATGCCGGCCCGTGTGCCGGTGAAGCCGTAACGGTTATGCTCATCCGTCAGGCCGAAGCCGAAATTATAGCGCTGCACATCGTTGAGCGTGCGCTCGGTGCGGTTGGCGTAGAGCGTGATGCGGTTGCGCAACTGGCCGTCAAATGCGTCAGCCGTCACGCGCGCATAGGCCGTGGTCAGCCAGGCCGAGGCTTTGGAGGGCGTATCGGGGAGATAGCCGAAGCCGGCGAACGCGGCGTCATATTTGCTGTCGGATTTGGCGGAATAAATCCCACCCTCCATTTCCACCGTGTCCGTGGGCCGCCAGGCAAACCGCACACTGCCGGCGAAGCGGGTATAGCCATCCTTGTCGAAAGGGCCGTAGCTGCGTTCCAGCAGGGGGATGCGATGGCCATAGGCGGAAAATCCCGTGGCGCGTTGAAATTGCCCCGACAGCGCGTAGGAAAACTCCTTCGTGCCGCCGCTGGTCGCCGCCAACAGGCTGAGCGTGCCATAGCTGCCGCCTTCAACTGCGATGGTCGTTTTCATCGGCCCGCGGCCCTTGCGGGTGATGATGTTGATGACGCCGCCAATCGCGTCCGACCCATAAAGCGCGGATTGCGGGCCGCGCAGCACTTCAATGCGCTCAATATCGGTGGCGACGAGATTGCCGAAATTAAACTCCCCGCCGGTGGAGGCAGGATCGCCGATGCGCACGCCATCGATCATCACCAGCGTGTGCCGCCCTTCTGCACCGCGCAGGAACACGGCTGACAGTTGCGCCGGGCCGCCGCTTTCGGTGACGGACAGGCCGGGCACACCCCGCAGCAGATCAGCGAAGCTCGCGGGGTTGCTGCGCTGAATCTCGTCGGCGCGGATCACGGTGATGGCGCTGCCGGCGCGCTGCACCGGCTGCTCACCCCGGTTGGGCGAAATAACGATGTCCAGCGGCGCATCCTGCGCGGATACGGTCTGGATGAGCATGGCCGAAGAAAGCACGAAAAGGGATGCGCCGGCCCAGCCGCGCGCACGCAAGGAGAGTGTCATCATGACCTCCATTGTCCGTCCCGCCGACGGATTGGTTGCACATGATGGCGGCCGGTCTCCTGGCTCGCGGGGTTCCTCCGGCCGCCTTCCCATCCGCATCGCGGACAGTGGCTTCATGGCCGGCGGCATCATCCGCCTACAGTTGCGGGGGCAGCTGCGGAATTCGGCGCGTTGCGCCGTGACCGCATTCCCGTTTCACCTGCCCCATCCCGAAGAACATGGCAGGCACCGTCATCACGGGTTTGTTACGGGAGGGGCTTGCCGGAGTCCAGTGACCCATAGGCGTAGCGTTGCGCCCCTGTGCAGACGCATTGACGAGGCCGCCCACCCGGTGCGACGGAGCAAGCCCTGCTTGCCCCTCTGCGGACTCCTTTGCCATGACCGAAGACGTGCTGACCGATCGCCATGACGGCGTGCTGACGCTGACGCTGAACCGCCCGCGCACGCGCAATGCGATGACCTATGCCATGTATGATGCGGTAGCGGCCGCCTGTGCCGAGGCAACGGCGGACCCGGCCATCCATGCGCTGGTGATCACCGGCCATCCCCAAGCCTTTGCCGCCGGAACCGATATTTCGCTGTTCCGCGA
>JBOFFO010000084.1:0-7801 GCA_051648665.1 Beijerinckiaceae bacterium
GTGCAGATTTTTGGATTTCCGAGCCAGATGGCGGCGCTCAAGCAGCCGGTGTTCGATTTTCTCAACCGCATTTTCGAACCGACCCGCTATCACACCAACGCCACGCTGCGCGGTTTCTATTTCGCCTCTGGCACGCAAGAAGGCACGCCGATCGACCAGCTCGTGGGCGCGCTGTCGCGCAGCTTCGGCGCGGAAAATGTCGGGCAGGTGCAGATGTCCGGCCTCGGCAAGAGTTTCTTCCTGACCGACCTGCTGCAAAAGGTGGTTTTCGAGGAATCAGGCTGGGTTTCGACGAATATCAGCGCGCTGCGGCGAGCGCGCCTGATCAAGATCGCGGGTTACGCTGTCCTGGCGATGCTCACCTTCGGCCTCGGCGGCGCGCTCTGGTACAGCTACACACGCAACGCCGATCTTGTGTCGCGATCCTATGCCTCGGTGACGCAGTATAAAACCGTCGCCGGCCCGCTCCGTGAGGAAACATCAATCAGTGACCATGACTTCGGCCGCGTGATCGCGCCGCTGCATCATCTCAGGAATATGCCCGCCGGTTTTGCACAGCGCGAGGATTCGGTGCCGCTGACGCATACGGTCGGTCTGAACCAGAAGCCGCGGATCAATGCGTCTACGGAATCGGCCTATGATACCGGGCTTCAACGGCTGTTACGCCCGCGCATGATTTATCTGCTGGAAAGCCGCCTGCGCGCCAATATCACAAATCCCGGCTATCTCACGGAAGCGCTGAAAATCTATCTGATGCTTGGCGGCAAGCAACCCATGGACAAGGCGGCTGTGACCGAGTGGTTCAAGCAGGAACTTGATGTGCTGGTGCCGGGCGCTGGCAATGCGCCAGCCCGCCAGTCGCTGCTTGAGCATGTGGGCCGGCTGCTTGATCTTGAGGTGCAGGACAGCGGCCCCAACAGTCTGGAGATTGACGGTACGCTCGTGCAGGAGGCGCAGAACGCAATCGGACGCATGACGGTCGCCGACCGCGCATTTGAGTTGCTGCGCTCCGGCGCGCGCGGCCAGACGCAGCGGGACTGGGTGGCGCGACGCAAAGGCGGGCAGGATACATCGCTTGTGTTTGAAGGCGCGAACGGCATCGACCTGGAAACCGTGCGGGTTCCATTCTTCTACACCTATGCCGGATTTCACGAAGCCTTTCTCGGCAAGATCGGCACGGTGCGGGCGCAGGTCGGCGAAGAACGGAAATTGCTCGGCACCGTTGCGGAGCAGGCGGCATTGCAGGCACAGTATGAGCAACTGCCGCTGGCTTTGCTTGATCGCTACCGCCGCGAATTTATTGCGGTCTGGCAGGCGGAATTGCGCAAGCTGCGGCTGAAAGTTTTGACTGCCGACAAACCGCGCTATCTCGCGCTTCAGGCGGCTGCATCGCCAACCTCGCCGATTGCGCAGATCATTGAATCGATTCGTGAGGAAACGGCGCTGACGAAGGAAAAAGACAAGCCTGCGGCAGGTGGACAGCAACCGGCAGCTGGAGCGGCGGCGCCACCGCCAGCAATTGTATTGCCAGGCGGCGAAGCGCCGGGCGCATCCATTGAACAAGCCTTTCGCGGCTATGCCCTGCTGGTCGAAGGCGACCGCAGTCGGCGGCCTGTCGATGAGCTGACGAAAGTGCTGAACGATGTCTATGCCGCACTGACCATGATCAATGATCCGGCGCGCACGCTGGAGGGGCGGCAGAAATTCGCCGAAAGTCTGAAAAGTTTCGAGACGACGGCGGGGCGCTTCCCGGAACCGTTCAAGGCGCTGCTGCAGACGGCGGCTGCCTCGTTCGACACCGACGCGGCCGACGCCACGGTCGCGCGCATCAACCAGACCCTGTTCGATCAGGTGACAAATGCCTGCCAGCAGGCCATCGCGCAGAAATATCCGTTCGCGCGAACCAGCACACGCGACATGACCGTCGATGAATTCAAGGCCATGTTTGGACCGGGCGGCACGATCGACCGTTATTTCCAGGCCAATCTCGCACCTTATGCGAACACATCAGGGCGCACATGGACATGGAATCAGGCCAGCCCGGTTGGCCGCCGGCTGTCACCGGCGATGCTGCGGAATTTCCAGCTCGCCAACGAAATCAAACAGGGCTTTTTCCCGGCGGGTGCGACAGGCTTCAGTTTCGCTGTGAAAAATCTGCGGTTGGCAGATGACGTTGATATGGCGCGGCTGGAGATCAACAGCGCCCAGCTTGTGACGGAGCGCCCGAAAGCGCCGCCGCCACCGGCGATTTCTATTTTCGGCTCTGCGCCGCCGGCTCCGCCTGCACCACCGCCCGGCCCTGCGCCGGTCGTGATTTTCCAATGGCCGGGCCCGGTGGGGCTAAGCGGCACGACTGTGACCTTGCTGCCGGAATCGCCGGGCCGCTCGAACGTGCTGCAACGGCAGGGACCGTGGGGCATTTTCCGCCTGCTCAACGAAGTGCCGGTGAGCGTCTCCGGCGATGCGATGGTGGCGCGCGTCAGCGTTGGCGGGCGGGAGGTACAATATCAGATCAATGCAGTGTCATTGCCCAATCCCTTTGTATCGCAGGCAGTCAGGAATTTTTCCTGCCCGGTCGCGCGCTGAGAGGTAGGGATGGGACTGGGGCTGTTTGGAAAATTGCCGGCGAAGCGGGATTTCGTCGCGGCCAGCGTGCCGCGTGAATTTCTCACAGCATGGGAGGAATGGATGCAGGCCAGCCTTTCCGCCAGCAAAGCAACGCTGACAGACCGCTGGCTTGCGGGCTATTTGCAAGCGCCGCTGTGGCGCTTTTGGCTCGGCACAGATATTTGCGGATTGCCGGCCACGGGCGTTTTCATGTCGTCGATCGACGGCGTTGGCCGGCATTTTCCACTCACCATCGTCTCATGCGGAGCACCGGGAACCACGCTCGCTCCCCTCGATGGCAGCATTGGCGACGCCTGGTATCATGGGCTTGAGGAATTTCTGCTGGGATGTCTCGATCAGACGGCGGATTTTGAACAGGTGCTCGAAAAGCTGTCAGTTCTCCCGTCTGCGGCGGCAGCAACCGAGCCGCCGCCAGCCGTCGCAGTCAGCGAGGAGCAGGGCACAATGATCCTGCACACAGAAAATGTGGATGACATTCCGCAAGCGTTTGAAACATTGTCTGGCGCCATGCTGCGCACCCAGTCGCGCAAAGCGAGTTTCTGGTGGACTGTTGGCGGCGAGAGTTTTTCACCAACCGTCATGATCGCACAGGGGCTGCCCAGCCCATACGTGTTTGCCCGCATGATCGCCCCATCTGCCAGCGGGAGCGCGTGACACCATGAGCTTCTTGACTAACCGCGTGCATCAACCCGCACTGAAATTTGAGACCGGCGAGGCGACTGACGCCGGGCGTGTGCGCAAAGTCAATGAAGACAGCCTGATTTCGCGCCCGGATTTTGGCATGTGGGCGGTTGCTGACGGTGTCGGCGGACATGAGGCCGGACAACTCGCCAGCAGCACGGTGACGCAATATCTCGATTCCCTTGGTCATCCTGTGTCCCATGCCGACCAGATCGCGCGGTTTCATGACCGGGTGCTGCAGGCCAATGAAGCCATTCGCGTGATGATGGAAGAGCGCAACGGCTTGCCGATGGGATCGACCATCGTGGGGCTTATGATTTTTGACCGGCAATTCACGGCATCCTGGGCCGGAGACAGCCGGATTTACCGGATTCGCGGCACCACCATCCAGCAAATCACCCGCGACCACAGCGAGGCGCAGGAACTGGTGGACAAGGGCGTGATCACGCCGCAGGAAGCGAAGACATGGCCGCGGCGCAATGTCATCACCCGTGCAGTTGGCATTTTCGACGATCCTGAACTTGAATATGTCAGCGGCACAGTCGAGCCTGGAGACACCTTCGTATTGTGCAGCGACGGGCTGACCGGCCATTTGTCCGATCATGAAATCATGTCCCGGATTGAAGGGCATCGCGCTCAGGTCGGCTGCGATATTCTCATGTCGGAAACGCTGGATCGCGGCGCGACCGACAATGTCACGATCATCATCGTGCGTTGCCACCGGGCAGAAAAGACTAACTTCTTTCCCGGCACGCCGGTCGCGCCGAGGGATCAGCCGTGAACAAGACCGTTGTTCAATTTCGCGGCACAGTGCGGGGCGCGGTTCCCGCCGGCACGCGGCTGAACGACATGTACGAAGTCGATGTCATGATCGCCACGGGCGGCATGGGCGAAATCTATCGCGGCAAACTGGTCGAGACCGGCGACACGGTCGCGATCAAGATGATCAAGCCGGAATTCACCGACAATGAATCGGTGATGGCGCTGTTCCGCAAGGAAGCGTCGGCGCTGCATCACCTGTTTCATGACAGCATTGTCCGCAACTACGGCTTCGCGGTCGACCGGCGCATCAACCGCGCCTTTCTGGCAATGGAGTTTGTCGAAGGCAATTCGCTGGCAGACCTGTTGAAAACAAGGCCGCTGTCACTCGATGAAGTCAATTTGCTGCGTCACAGGCTCGCTGCCGGACTTCAGGTGGCGCACGACAAGGGCATCGTTCACCGCGATATTTCGCCGGATAATATCCTGTTGCCCGGCGACGATGTGCGCAACGCCAAGATCATCGATTTCGGCATCGCGCGGACGACAAAGCTCGGCCACGCCACGGTGATCGGGGATGGCTTTGCCGGCAAATACAATTATGTCTCGCCCGAACAGCTAGGCATGCATGGCGGCGATGTCACCAACCGGTCTGACATCTACAGCTTGGGCCTGCTACTGGCGGAAGCGCTGACCGGCACGCCCATCGACATGAGCGGCAGCCAGGTCGATGTGATCGACAAGCGCCGACAGGTGCCGGATGTATCCCATCTGCCGGAAAAAATCCGTCCGCTCATTGCATGGATGCTGCAGCCCGACCCGAAGGATCGGCCTGAATCGATGAAGGCGGTAGCAGACTGGGTCTATACGCCGCCCCAGGCTCCGGCAGCGCGCAGCACAGGCCGGCGCTCCGCCCTGAAAACGGATGTAGAGGAAAAAAGCGGATCGGGCGGTAAAATCGCCATGATCGGCGGTGGCGTTGCAGCAGTGCTTGGCGCGGTTGCATTTTTTCTGCTGCGCCCCGGGAATGATCCTGCCCCGATTCCGCCGCCACCCATTGTTGTCAGTGCGCCGGTTCCTGCCCCGGTGCCGTCAGCGCCTGCGCCGCGCACTGGGCCACTTACCAAGCCCGAACAGGTCGAGCGCATTCTCAACTATATTCGCTATTATGATGGCGACCGCTGTCTGCTATTGTATCCGAGCGAAGTATCCGACCGGTCTGCAACGCTCGAAGCACTTGCACGCGAGGCCGATGCGGTCCGCGTGTTCGAGCAGGATTTTAATGCGGTCAACGGGTTTTCGCCATCGGTAGTCGCGCAACCGCTGACCGAGGGCCAGTGCAACGCTGTGGCGCTGACGCACTGGATCGACGCCAAGCCTGATCTGACGCTCAAAGCCCAGCAAGCGGCCAACCGCTATCGGCCTGGCGATACTGTGCGCATCACCTATACGGGCGCAGGGAACCGGACACTGGAAGCGCTGCTGATCAATGAGGATGGCAGCATACGCGTGCTTTCGCCGCAAATGCGCAGGAACGGTGACGATGTTGTCCTCGAAAGTGCGGTTGGCGAGCGCAATGGTAGCGCCGGACGCAAACTCGTGCTGACCATCGCTTCCCCAAGCAAGATTGTGGCGCTCGACAAGGCGCAATCGCAGACGCCTGAAGAACTGTATGCCAGCATCGCGCGCGAAGTTCAGGGCAAGGCCGTCACAGTCATTCCGGCGCTGATTGAATTACAGTGATGGCAATATCACGCCCGCTCTGGTAAAATGTGACATGATCGATAGTCAGGCACAGGCAGCTGCTCCACCCATTTCCTCCGACCCAAGCGCGGGACGTTGGCGCATGGCGTGGCTTGGCAGTGCCGTCGTACTTGCCATTCTGGCCGGCGTGGCATGGCTGACCCGTGCCGATGCTATTTTTCTGGAGTATGCTGCAGCAGCCTTGGCGATGTGCTTCTGACATTGGCCAGGGGACGCCGCTGACGTGCGAGGCCATGCTCGGTCTTGCGCCAGTGAAATGGACGCAAGAGATAATCTTTGATGGCCAACCAGGCTGCCGCGCTCATTAACACATAATAGATTGGCAGCACTGCAATCCACGGCATCAAGGCTGCAAGATTACGGCGGTGTGCACCGGCAATTGCGAGCAGCAGCATTGCAAGCAGACCAATGAAAGCGAGGGTGAACGCAAACACCCACACGGCAAAGTGCAGCACGCTAAGGGATACGGTTGCAGTATCCGAAATCATTTCGACAAGATCAACGGTGTGGATGATGGCCAGCAATGGCCCAAACAGCGCCGTGAGCAATGTGCCGAGCGTCATGGCGATGGTGCTGCTCCACTCGAACGGTCGGTCAGCGACAGCGACGCGACGAGCAGCGCGAAAATGGACAATGGTGGTCTGCAGCCATCCTTTCATCCAGCGTGTCCGCTGGTTCATCCAGCTTTTCAATGTCAGGGGCGCTTCCTCGTAGGTCGTCGAGGCAAGCGCACGGATGCGATAACCTTGCCGAAACAGGCGCAATCCCAAATCAGCGTCCTCGGTGACGTTCCATGCGTCCCAGCCTTTGACAGCGCGCAAATGCGCTATCCGGAAATGGTTGGATGTGCCTCCCAACGCCAACGGCAAACCCTGCGCCGCCAGTCCGGGAATGATGACATCAAAAAGCATGGCATATTCCAGCGCAAACAGTTTGCTGATCCAGCTCTCCTCGGCGTGGTCGATGGCGAGGCGCGCCTGCAGGCATGCAACCTGCGATGAGGATGTCGCGAACAGGGCTGCGGCCTTGCGCAACTGGTCCGGTTCAGGCCTGTCTTCTGCATCATAGACTGTGCAAAGCGTGCCGCGCGCGAGCGCCAGCCCGACATTCAAAGCGCGCGGCTTTGTTTGCGGCATTCCAGCCGGAACGGTTGTCACCAGGAAACCCGGCGGCAGTTCAAGCAATGCGAGAGCGGCCCGCATTCCTGCATCGTGCTCTTCGATCAGCAGATGAACATCTCGCTTGGCCACGGGATAATCGAGCGCGGCCAATGATGCGATCAAAGCAGGCAGAACGCGCGTCTCTCGATAAAGCGGCACAAAGATCGAGTACACGGGCAGTTCTGAATCCGGCAGCGGCGGCGGCTGGATATCCCGGTGTCCGACCGTTTCGAACAAAGCTGATAGCCGCAACGAGACATTGAGAAGGAACAGCCACCCCACGGCAAAACTGAACCATGACAGCAGGATACCGTCAGCGATAATGGCCATCAACACAATAGCCAGTAAGCCGATGCTGCCGATCATCACATGACGGCGCATCACCGAGGTGCCAGCACTATCATCCGGAAAAGCGTTGGCCAGCTCGCCATTGGCATGCCCTGCGATATTGGCGGCATTCGACGCGATCAACGCATCATGAAAGGCTTGCGGCGTTGTGATGACCAGTTGCGACCGGCTAAATTCCCTACGCCGCTGGAAAAGCTGCATCAGCGCGACGCCTTGCGGTGCTGCGACTAGCTCCGCCCTACCGTGGCTGGCGCTCAATGCCGCTATGCCCGCGTGAAACGCCTGCCGCCATTGGTCTGAGGCAGCTATGGTGAATCCTGTGCGGGCAAAAGGCACCTCCATCATCTCGGCGATAGCACGATAAAGGCTGACGTCATCAATGACGTTTTCGGCACGCGCCGCTTCAATCAGCCCGATGCCTAAGCGATCAGCCAGCAATCGCAATGTGGAAACATTTTCAG
>JBOFFO010000085.1:0-1762 GCA_051648665.1 Beijerinckiaceae bacterium
GGGCCGATATTGATCGCGTTTATTCCGTCGTCGGCAAGGACAAGCTCGAATCCTATGGCGGGCGCTATATTCTCGGCGACAGCATCTTTGCGCTGCTGTTTGGCATCGCCACGGTGATCACCGGCGTCTGGGCATTTGAGGACGGTTGTCGCTCCGTGGGTGAACGCTGGTTTGCGCTGTCGCTGATTTTGATTGGCTTGCTGGCGATGCTGTTCAACTGGCTCGAAAATGGTGCGCTGAAGCGCACGGCGCTGGCATGGCGCGACGCCGTGGAAGGCCGCCAGACGGATCTGCAGGAATCGCTCGCGCGCACCGCATCGAATCGCACGGTCGCGAAGGCGTGGCTGCTGATGCTCGCGCTGCTGCAATGCCTGTGGTTCCACGTTACATCAGTTGTTGGCGGTGTTGAGGTGGCGATGGCGCTGCTGTGCGGCCTGATCGCCGGCGTGATGCTCGGCAAGCCCAACCCGGATCTGCCGCCGGCAGCAAAGAAACAGATGGCGCATCCCGCACCGGCCCCGGTTGCGGGTTGATCGGCGCCATCGCCATACCCATCTGCAAACGCGGTGGGGCCGGCGTGTAACCGGCCTGATAGGCCTTCCGCCACGGCCCGGAGATCGTGATGAAGCGAATTGTTTTGCCCCGTCTCGCCCTGTTCGCTGCGGCAGCGCTGATCATGCTCGATGTGTTGGCCGGTACCCGCGCCGCCGCGCAGGAACCTGATCTGATCTTCAAGAAATCGACCGTGTTCAAATGGCTGACGCCGAACGACAAGCTCGCGGTCTATGGCATTGATGACCCGGCAGTTGAGGGTGTCGCCTGCCACTACACGCAGCCGGAGCGCGGCGGGTTCAAGGGCATGGTTGGCGTGGCCGAAGAGGTGTCTGACATTTCTCTGGCTTGCCGGCAGGTCGGCCCGATCCGCTTCAAGGAAAAATTCGAGCAGGGCAGCGTTGTCATGCGCCAGTCGCGTTCGCTGATCTTCAAGAAGATGCAGATCGTGCGCGGCTGCGACGCCAAGCGCAATGTGCTCGTTTACATGGTCTATTCCGACCGGCTGATCGAAGGCTCGCCGAAAAATTCCACGTCCACCGTGCCGATCATGCCGTGGGGCGAGGCGCAGGTCGCCAAATGCAGCGACTGGGCGACGGATTGACGTTTCCCCGGCAGCATCGTCGATGAGCAATAAAAAGGGCGCCCGCAGCGCCCTTTGTTTTATCCGGTGGCAGGTGCGGCTCACTCACCGCAGGTGATCATTACCACGCCGGGTGTCGCTGGGCCTTGCGCCGTCTTCTGCTCGGGCACTGAGCCGGTCACCTCGGTCGGGTCGCCCTTGCCGAAGGTCACGGCCTTGGCAAAGCCTTTCGATTCGCACCACGCGTCCGCAACGATCCGGCCGCAGCCGGACACGGGGCCGGCGGCGAGGCATTCGCCCACGCCATAGCCGTCATTGTCCGGGATCAGGAAAGTGCGGTTGGCGGCATCGCCTTTCTCCGGCGTCTGGGCGGTCGCCAGCGGCAGGAAGGAGAGGGCGGTAAACCCGATCAGGGACGCAACAGCAAATGCGCGCAGCATCGAACACTCCACGGACGACAGGAAACCAGTATGGATAACACCGCGACAGGGTTAAGCTTTCGCTAACGATTCAAATGTTTCGCGAAAAATTAATGTGCGCTTCAGCACCGGGCAGGGCAGCGAAGCAGCGGTGCGGCGTCGTCCCATGTTGCGGCGCAGCAAGCAAGGGCGGAATTCACCAATCCCC
>JBOFFO010000086.1:0-10658 GCA_051648665.1 Beijerinckiaceae bacterium
TTGGGGTAGGACTCGTGCAGCGACATCTCATAGTCGCTGAAGCCAGCACGGTTGAAGACATCCTTGATGATCTCCGGAACAGGCTTGTTCTGGAAAATCCGTGAATCTGAAGTCTGGGTCAGCAGCCACAGCCAGGGCCGCAGCACCAGCTCATAGTCGAAGCCGCGGTCACGCTCGCCTTTCCAGCTTGCTTCGACCAGAATGCCAGAAAAATAGCGCTTCTTCTTGCCTACGGTCGTGTAGCGGATGACGCAGTGCTTCCCCAGCGCTGGCCCGAAATCGAGATTCTCGTCGGGACTAATGCAGGAAATGCCAATTTCGAAGGGTCGGCTGAGTTCTTCATGGACATGAAAAGCAGAAAGAACCAGTTTGTCCGTGCCAAGCGGCGTCGTCAGCTCGGCAGCACGGTGGCTTTGTGTTGGGTTCGTGCTCATCGGTTCAATTTCTTCTTCAATGTTTACGCTATTTGAAATCGGCCGCTTGACGACCCTCAAAAAAGCGCTGATCGTCGTTGATGTTCTGACACATTAGCCATTGCGCCGGCAAGGGCAGTGCGCTGCCGCACAGATTTGAGTATGGCCGAGATCGCGTTCGAAAAAATACTGGAACCGTTGTCGCCAGAGGCGCCGAGCGGACCGGATCTCGACCTGGAGGGGGACAGTGCATACTGGGCCTTCACGTCGCAGCTGGATGTGTATCTGCCGACATCTTACGCTGCATTTGACCGTGCCGAAAAGCCGGTGGGAGATCATCTCGCAACTGCGGTATCGCTGCTGAAGCGCAGCATCGACCTGCGCTTGCTCGTCGCCATCGCCAAGCTCTCGATCCTCGATCTGAAATTTGCGGATTTCGAGCGGGCTGTTGCGAGTATTGCGCTTTTGCTCGGTGCCCGCTGGGACGATGTCCATCCGCAACTCACCGACATGACCGAGGGCATGCGGTTCAATGCATTGATTTCGCTGGATGATCTGCCTCATGTCGTAATGCCATTGCAGGATGCGCCCCTGTTTCGCAGCAAGCGGCTTGGCTATGTCACCATGCGCATGCGCCTGCTGAGTGAAGGCAGCATTGAAGCGCGCGCCGCGACCGAGACGCAGGAAGCCGAAAAGGTCCCCGGTGAATCCGATTTTCGCGCTGCGATGGATGAAGCATTGGCCGATGAGGTGATAGCCGTTCATCAGGCGGCGACGCGGCTTGCGGAATCCATTGCCGCCATTGAATCAATCTATGCTGAAAAAACCGGCAATTACGGTGCGCTGAGCCTGCCGCGTCTGGGGGCGCTTGCAGGGCGCATCAAGAAATTCCTCGATCAGGTGATGGTCGCCAAGAACCTTGCGCCAGCTGCGTTGGCCGCTGAAGGCGCGGGCGGAGCAGACAATGCCGGTTCGGGCAGTGCGCCGGCACACATGGCGTCAGGCATCGGCCTTGTCGGCCCGGTGCGCTCCATGCGGGACGCTGCTGCGGCACTCGCGGCTGCGGCTGATTACTTTGCGCGGCATGAACCTTCGAGCCCTTCACGCCTGCTGCTGGCTCAGGCCAGGGCGCTGATTGGCAAATCCCTGTTCGAGGCGCTGTCCGTGCTGGTGCCGGAGCACGCACCGCGCGCCATGATCGGTCTCGGCCGCGACTTTCCGCTGTCACTTCCCGTCGAGCGTCTGGTTACGCTCCTGCCGCCGGACGAGCCTACATTTGATGCCAGCGCGCCGGACGAGGATGAAGCCACCGATAACAGTTGGGATAGCCCGGCCTGGGGTGGCGATGAATCGGCAGAAGAGCCTGCGGCAGAACAGGATTCAGACGTTGGTGCCGATAGCGATGCGGCAGGGCAGGAGGCTGGTGCCGATGCTGCGGAAGCATTCGGGGCAGAAGGATCAGCGCAGGCCGATGCGGATGACGCTCACGCTGAGGACGGTCCGGAGGAGCCACTGACTGAGGACGATGCTCCTGTGCAAGCTGATGCGGCTGCTGAGGCGCCGGTTGCGCGTCCATCGGCGCGCCCTACCTATGCCGCTACGACCCGCAGTGAGGCGGTCGAACTGCTCGCCGCCGTCAGTACATTTTATCGCAGCACGGAACCCTCAAGTCCGGTTCCCGCTTTGCTGGAATCAGCCCGCGCCAACGCCGGCTATGACTTTGCGCAGGTCCTCAAGGCGGTGCTGCCGGAGCTGTATTTGCGAGTTGACGAGTAATCGCGTCGTGGGGCATGCTCCTGACCGTTCGATCATATTGCGATTGAAAATTTCCGTTTGAGAGTGGGGAGATACCTCCGTGTCCGACAGTGGCCAGAAATTCATCAAAAGAAACCGGGCGCCCCGCGTTCATATCACCTACGAAGATCCGTATGATGCCGAAAAGCTCGTCGAGTTGCCCTTTGTTATGGGCGTGCTCGCGGATCTGTCCGGCAATGCGCCGGGGGCGGAAAAGCCGGAGACCGGGCAGCGTGACTTCGTCGGCTTTGATATGGACAATTTCGATAGCCGCATGGCGGCGATCAAGCCGGGTGCGCGCTTCCATGTGAAGAACACCTTGTCCGACAAGCCGGATGAGAAGCTCAGCGTCGAGCTGCAGTTCAACAAGATGAACGATTTCCAGCCGGCGGAAATCGCCAAACAGGTGCCAGCGCTCGCCAAGCTGCTGGAAGCCCGCCAGCAACTGAAAAATCTCCAGCTTTATATGGATGGCAAGGCCGATGCCGAAGCCAAGCTGCGTGAGTTGCTCAACGATCCCGCGCTTATGGCCGCTCTCAAAGAGCGCATGGGCGGCGACAAGTCAGAAGGTTGAGGATTGAAGCATGGCGACCGAAACAGAACGCCTGTCAGGCGGCGCACAGGGCCAGACGCAGGAGGTCGATGACTTCGCGTCCCTGCTAAAGCAGAGCTTTCGCCCGCGCAACGAGGATGCGGCCAAGGCCGTTGACAATGCCATTGGCACGCTTGTCACCCAGGCCCTGGGCGACTCAAGCCTCGTCAAGGGCGATGTGCTTGATACGCTCGAAGAGATGATTGCGCAGATTGATCGCAAGCTCAGCGATCAGATGAACGAGATCATCCATGCCGAGCCTTTCCAGCAGCTCGAAAGCGCCTGGCGGGGCCTGCACTACCTCGTCACCAATTCTGAAACCGACGCCAACCTGAAGATCCGGGTGATGAATGTCGGCAAGAAGGAGTTGCTGAACAATCTGCGCCAGTATCCCGGCGCTCGCTGGGACCAGAGCCCGCTGTTCAAGAAGGTGTATGAGCAGGAGTTCGGGCAGCTCGGCGGTGAGCCGTTCGGCGCGATTGTCGCGGATTATTATTTCAGCCATTCCCCGCTGGACGTATCGCTGATGGGAAGCCTCGCCAAGATTGCCGCGTCCGCCCATGCGCCGCTGCTGACTGGCGCGCACCCCCATTTGCTCGGTATGGATAAGTGGAACGAGTTGATGAACCCGCGCGATCTCAGCGTGCTGTTCGAGACGCCGGACTACGCCGCCTGGAAATCGCTGCGCGATTCCGAGGATGCGCGCTATCTCGGCCTGTGCATGCCGCGCGTGCTCTCGCGTTTGCCCTATGGTGCGAAGTCCGATCCGGTGGAGGAGTTCGCGTTTGAGGAAAACACGGACGGTCATCAGGGCGAGAATTATGGCTGGATGAACGCCGCCTACGCGATGGGCGTCAACGTGACGCGTGCGTTCAAGGAGTTCGGCTGGTGCACCCGCATTCGCGGCGTGCAATCCGGCGGTGAGGTGGTGAACCTGCCGGTTCATACTTTCCCGACGGATGATGGCGGCATCGATCTGAAGTGCCCGACTGAAATCGCAATCACCGACCGCCGTGAGGCGGAATTGGCCAAGTCAGGGCTAATCCCGCTCATCCACCGCAAGAATACCGATAAGGCTGCTTTCATCGGCGCCCAGTCGGTCTATCTGCCGAAGCGCAAGATGGATAAGGCCACCGGCCGCACAGAAGAGGCGACGGCGGCGGACAACCTGTCAGCGCGCCTGCCCTACATGTTCGCGCTGTCGCGTTTCGCCCATTATCTGAAAGTCATGGTGCGCGACAAGGTTGGCTCGAATATGGAGCGGCCGCAGATCGAGCGTTGGCTGACCAACTGGCTCAATCTGTATGTTGATGGCGATCCGGCCAATTCATCTGAAGCGACAAAAGCATTGAAACCGCTGGCCGACGCCAAGGTTGAAGTGATCGCGAATGAGGAAAATCCCGGCTATTACACCACCAAGCTCTTCTTGCGCCCGCATTATCAGCTTGAAGGGATGAATGTTGGCCTGAGCTTGGTCTCCCGCGTGCCCACGACAAAGCAGTGACAGTGCAATGACGTGTTCTACCGCACTTCCAAGCCCATGCCGGGTGGGCTAGAAAAAAGGTGTTGCACGGCGCAACAGGGGGTGCCGCGCTACATGGGTTTCTTCACATCTCACATTGAATAGGAGAACGTTATGTCTCAGGCCGATTATTTCCTCAAGATCGATGGTATTGAGGGCGAGTCCGGTGACGCGAAGCACAAGAACGAAATCGAGCTGGAGTCCTGGAGCTTCGGCGCCTCGAACTCGGGTTCGTTCGGCCATGGCATGGGTGGCGGCACCGGCAAGGTGTCGATGCAGGATTTTCATTTCGTCATGAAAATGAACAAGGCCACGCCAAACCTGTTTTTGTCGTGCTCCAGCGGCAAACATATTCCCAAGGCCGTCCTCACCTGCCGCAAGGCTGGCACGGAAGATGGTCAACAGGAATATTTCGTGGTGACATTCGAAGACCTTCTGATCTCCAGCTATCAGACCGGCGGTAGCCAAGGCTCGGGCGCTTACCCGTCGGAGCAGATCTCGTTCAACTTCACCAAGATCAAGATGGACTACAAGATGCAGGACGAGAAGGGCATCACCGGCAAGTCCGTCATTGCCGGTTGGGATACCAAGAAGAACGTGAAGATGTGATCGGATGAAGCGGCCGCCAATATTGCATGGCGGTTACCCGGTCTGTCAGTATTCTCGGCGTGCCGCGATCCGTCGCGGCACGCCGCTTATTGTGCGAGTCTAATCTGTTATGGCCGATGTGCGGCAAAAAACCCGTTTGAGTCCGCCGTTGATGTTTGCGTTTCGTGACGCGCATCGCGCCAAGGACGCGCGCGTCAAGCTCGATTTGCGGGATGACAAGGGCCAGCGCATTGTCGCCGCGCGCAAATCACGCCGCGCCTCAATAACTGAAGCGCAACTCCGCAACGAGGTCTCGCGTGACCTCGACACGCTGCTCAACACAACCAATCTCGATTCTGTTATCGATCTGTCAGACGCGCCTGCGGTGCAGCGCTCTGTCGTCAATTTCGGTTTACCCGACATCGTCGCGCGCACGATCGACAATTACAAGACCGAGGATATCATCAACGAGGTTCGCACGGCGATCAATGTTTATGAGCCGCGCCTGATCCGCAAAAGTGTGAAGGTCATGCGCGATGACACGATTGATCCGGCAACGCTGACGATCCGCTTTCTGGTTAAGGCCGACATGGCATGCGATCCTGTGGCGCTTCCGGTGGAATTCATTGCCGATTTCGAGGTGGCGAGCGGCAAGATGCTGATCCGGAAGTCCGAGGTGGGGCATGGATCGCGAGCTCGTTGAGTTCTATAAGCAGGAACTGGCGCTGCTTGAGGAGAACGCCGCAGCGTTTGCCGATGAATATCCGGGCATAGCTGATCGCCTCGGTGGCCTTGTGCGCGGCCGCGAGCAGATCGATCCTATGATCGAAGGGTTATTGCAAGGCGCGGCCTATCTTGCGGCGCGCGTGCAACTCAAACTCAAACATGAATTTCCGACCTTCACACAGAATATTATTGATCAGCTTCTGCCAGCTTATCTCACGCCCGTGCCGTCCTTCATGCTGGCGCAGGCAAAGCCCACCTTCGGCGATCCAGCATTGCGCGAGGGGCGGACGATTCCCGCAGGTGCATTGCTCGATGCGCTTTATTCCGACCGCGACAGGTCTGTGTCCTGTACCTTCTCCTTGTGCAGCCCGCTAACCTTCTGGCCATTTGAATTGACCAAGGCGGAATATTTTGCGTCGGTCGCGCCGTTGCAGGGGCTTGGTTTAAATGCAGGAGCAGAGACAGCAGCAGGCTTGCGCCTGACCATGCAGTTGCGCACCACCGCACGTGCCGAGGATGAGCCTTCCGACGATGCGATCGCAGCAGACCCGCTGGCGCGGGTTTCCGGTTGTACGCTTGATTGCCTGCCGCTCCATTTTCTTGGCGCCGAGCCAGATGCAGTGATGCTGTATGAGCAGATATTTGCTCATCTCAATGGCGTGCATGTGCGCTACCTTGATGATTTTGGCGATGCTCGCTTTATTCCGCTTGATGTTGCCGATGTCATGCAAATCGGTTTTGAGCCAGATGAAACACTCATGCCGAGTGACGCACGGATGTTCCGCGGTCTGACGCTGTTGCAGGAGTATTTTACATTTTCTCGCAAATTTCTCGGTGCACGCATTAACGGACTTCGCGCAGCATTGGCACAAGTCAAACGGCGCAGTTTCGATTTGATTCTGACGTTCGATCAGGCGGCGCCGCGCCTTGCATCTGCAATCGACGCGAGGTTCTTTGCACTTTATGCAGCGCCGGCTGTCAACCTGTTTCCCAAAACGACAGACCGGGTGCAGGTGCGGCCCAACCAGCACGAGTATCTGGTTGTGCCGGATCGCACGCAATACCGGCAGTTCGAAGTACACCGCATTCTCGATGTGTTTTTGCATTATCCGCGCCGCGCGGAGAAGATGCGGGTCCATCCGCTGTATCGCGCCAGGCTATCCTCAATCGATGACACGAACGAGTTTTTTTATTCCATCCGCCGCCTGCCGCGCAACCGCTCCACAGAGGAGCGTCGCAGCGGCAGCATGGCGGATTATCTGGGCACAGACACATTTTTATCCGTCAGCCCGCCAGTGTCAGCAGTCGATGGCAGCGTCTATCCTGAATTAAGCCTCAGGGTTATATGCTCGAACCGGCATTTGGCTAAGGATTTGCCAGTGGGCGCTGGCGGTGCGGATTTCAAGTTACGCGATGACACGTCGCTCGACATCGTCGCTGCGATCCGCCCCAGTGAACCGCGCGAAGCGCCGATTGTCTGGAGACATGACAATCCCCACTATGCAGGCATGGGCCCCATAGCCTGGCGGTTAATCAATCTGCTCTCGCTCAATCACCTCGGCCTGACAGAAGAAGATGGCCGTGCCATTCGCGAGCTTCTGGCTTTGTTTGCAGATGTATCCGATCCAGCCATTGAAAAACGCATTCGAGGCTTGCGTTCTATCGACACGCGCAATGTCATCCGGCGTTTCCCACAACGGGCAGGTGTTGGCGTTGCCCGCGGTCTGGAAATTACGTTGACCTTTGATGACAAGGCATTTGAAGGAAGTGGTGTATTCCTGCTCGGCGCAGTTCTTGATCGGGTCATGGCGGAGTACGTCGCGCTCAATCACTTTACGCAAACCGTTATCCAAACAACTGAGCGCGGCCGGATTGCACGATGGCCGGCGCGCAGTGGAACGCGGAACGCCCTGTAATGGAAAAGCTGCCTGACTTTTCTTCTGATCCCTTGCGGCTCGATTTCTTCGATCTCTGCCGCATTCTTGAGACACGGCAGATGGCAAAGCCGCGTGTCGGAGACAGTTTGTCGCGGCGCGATGAGTACCTCCATTTTGGACAAGATCCTTTTTTTGCATTCCCAAGTGCGAACATCACAGCCATCGAGAAATCAGGCAACGGTGTCTGGCGCGTGCTCGTGCGCTTTCTCGGTTTGCTTGGGCCGCAGGGCGCATTGCCGCTGGCAACGACGGAAGAGGCATTCATTTACCTGCGCAACAATGATGATGCGATGGCGCGGTTTCTTGATCTCTTTAACAACCGTTTCATTCAGCTATTTTTCCGCGCCTGGGCCGATGGGCGTGCGATTTCACATCGCGACCGTGGCATACAGCGCGACCGCTTTTCCGAATATCTCGGATCATTTCTTGGAATTGGCATTAACGCGTTGCGGGAACGCGATACCGTGCGTGATGAGGCCAAGATAGCGTTCGCAGGTCTTCTCGGGACGAAGGCGCGCAGCGCCTCGCGGTTGAAGGCGGCGCTTGCATCACTTTTTGCCGCCGACGTCGAGATTGAAGAGTTTGTTGGCATGCGGCTGATGTTTGATCCTGAGCACAGGTCGAGCCTCGGCAAGCGCGAGTTTGGTCGTCTGGGCAAGGATATGTTGCTGGGTGCAGGCGTTTTCACAGTGCAGGACAAAATCCGCATCCGCATCACAACCGCAACATTGCAACAATACAGCGAATTTCTCCCCGTAGGCGGGCGATCCCGGCAGCTTGCCGATTTTGTCAGGTTCTACATCGGTCTTGAACTGGATTGGGATGTCGAACTCGGCCTGCCGACTTCCCAAGCACAGCCCGTGCGCCTTGGTCAGTCCGGCCAGCTGGGTTGGACCGGTTGGCTGTCGCCGCAAGCGCCCCACGGCAGTGACCCTATCAGACGTGATGCGCGCTTCGATCTCAATCAACGTTTTCGCCGCCAAAAAAAGCATGGCGCGGAAAATGCCACCGCAAGGAGATGAACCATGGCTGACATCAGTCTCGAAACCGTAGCGGGAAAACTGAACCGTGTCGGTTATGATGCCTTCATTCAGGCTTTGCGGCAGGCCAAAGTGCTGGGCAACAGAAATCTGGAGCTGGCGCACTGGCTGGCGCAGGCCATCCAGTCTGACCGCAATGATATCGCGCGCATTCTTGATTCCTTCAAAATCGATCGCGCCAAGGTTGCTGCTGATGTAGCCCGCGCAGTTGACGGTTTGCGCAAGAATGAAACGGAAATGCCCGGCGTTTCCAACGTCATTGTCGATCTGCTCGACCGTGGTTGGCATTATGCGACGCTGTTTTTCGGTGAGGCGCAAATTCGCACAGGCCATCTCATACTGGCAGCGATGAAATCACTCGATTTACGTCGCGCGTTGACGAATATTTCGTCGGAATTTGCCAAGATCAATGTTGATACACTGGCGGCGGAACACCGCAAGATCATGCAGAGTTCCGACGAGGAAAATCTGCGTCCGATGGATGGCTCCGGCCTTGCGGCGCCGGGAACGCCCGGTGCAGCTGCGCCTGGCGCCAAGGGCCAGACAGCGCTCGACCGTTTCTCGCAGGATTTGACCGCCAAGGCTGCGGCCGGGGAAATGGACCCGATCCTCGGCCGCGACGATGAAATCCGTCAGCTCATCGATGTGCTGATGCGCCGCCGGCAGAACAATCCCATTCTCACAGGCGAGGCCGGTGTCGGCAAAACTGCCGTGGTAGAAGGTTTTGCGCAACGCATTGCCGCTGATCAGGTGCCGCCTCCGCTGCGTGGCGTGCGCCTGTGCGTGCTCGATATTGGCCTCATGCAGGCCGGTGCGTCGATGAAGGGCGAGTTCGAGCAGCGTCTGCGCGCCGTGATTGATGAGGTGCAGAGTTCGCCGCAGCCAATTATCCTGTTCATCGATGAAGCGCATACACTGATTGGGGCTGGCGGGCAGGCGGGAACGGGAGATGCCGCGAATTTGCTGAAGCCAGCACTCGCGCGCGGCACTTTGCGCACCATCGCTGCCACCACATGGTCAGAGTATCGTCAGCATATTGAAAAGGACCCGGCGCTGACCCGGCGTTTCCAGCCCGTGCATGTCGATGAGCCGGATGTGCAGAAGGCGTGTGACATGCTGCGCGGCCTTATTGGTCCGATGGAAAAGCACCACAAGGTTAAAATTGCAGATTCCGCCATTGTTGCCGCCGTCACAATGTCACAACGTTATATTCCAGCGCGCCAGCTGCCGGACAAAGCGGTAAGCCTGCTCGATACCGCTTGTGCGCGCGTTGCCATCAGCCAGACTACAACGCCGGCGGCAATCGAAGATACGCGCGCGCGTATGGCCTCGCTGCAATCCGAACGTGAAGCACTGGTCGCGGATACTGATCTGGGCGCGATCAATGCAGCGCGCATTGTGGAAATCGATGAGGAGTCCAGCAAACTGGCTGAAAAGCTCGCTACATTGGAAAAAGAGTGGGAAGCCGAAACGGTTATTGTTAAGGAAATTCTCGATTTGCGCGAACATCTTAACGATGTGGCGGATGAGACCGATACCAAGCGCCAGTCGTTGCGAGACAAAATAAGCGCGTTGCATGAGACTGACCCAGACAAGCGGTCAATTTATCCGCATGTGGATGATCAGGCTGTTGCATCCGTGGTATCAGATTGGACCGGAATTCCGGTTGGGCGCATGGTCAAAGACGAAATTCAAAATATCCTGAATCTGCCTTCTATCCTCAACCAGCGTGTCGTTGGTCAGAGCCATGGCTTGCAGATGATCGCCAAGCGGATCGAGACGAATCGCGCCAAGCTTGATAATCCCAACAAGCCCATTGGCGTGTTCATGCTGTGCGGTCCTTCAGGCGTGGGCAAGACCGAAACCGCGCTGACGCTGGCTGAAGCATTGTATGGCGGCGAAACCAACATCATCACGATTAACATGTCTGAATTTCAGGAGGCGCATACAGTTTCAACACTCAAAGGCGCGCCTCCCGGCTATGTCGGCTATGGCGAGGGCGGGCGTCTTACCGAAGCGGTGCGCCGTCGCCCTTACAGCGTGGTG
>JBOFFO010000087.1:0-5262 GCA_051648665.1 Beijerinckiaceae bacterium
GCCGCGCCGCCTGCCAATGCCGCTCCCGCGCCGATCGCAACGCCTGTGCCTGCCACAAATCCGGCGCAGCCAGCCACGGTTCCGCCGAACCGCGCCCCGCGCGACGGCCAGCGGCCCGGTTTCGACCGGGCAGGGCGGGAGCGCCCGCCCGAGGCTGCGCCCGGAAGTGCGCCGCCTGGCTCACCGCGAATTATGCCGCAAGGTTTGCCACGGACAGCGCCGCAGAGTGTCCCTCAGATCGTCCGCCCGGCGCCACCCACCGTAAACGCGCCCGCGCCGCGCAGCATCGCGCCGCCGCCGCGTCCGGCCGTGACCGCACCGGCCCCGGTGATCCGGCAACCGCCGCCGGTTGCGAGGCCCGTGCCGCCGCCTGCGCCAGCTCCAGCCATGCGGCAGGCCCTGCCTGTGCCGCAGGTCGTGCGGCCTGCGCCGCCGCCCATCGCGCGGCCAGCACCGCCGCCGCCACAGGCAGCACCGCGTGGTGCGCCGCCGGGCCGCCCCGGATGTGCACCGAACGACCCGCGCCCGCAGTGTCGATAAACGGCTGCGCAGATATGAAAAAGCCCGGCGAATGCCGGGCTTTTTCTTACAAGTCCTATCAATTCAGCGTTCAAGGCGTGCAATCAGCGAAGACGTATCCCACCGGTTGCCGCCCATTTTCTGCACTTCGGAATAAAATTGATCGACCAGCGCCGTAACCGGCAGATGCGCCCCATTGCCGCGCGCCTCATCAAGGCAAATCGCGAGGTCCTTGCGCATCCAGTCCACGGCGAACCCGAAATCGAATTTGCCTGCATTCATGGTCTTGCCGCGATTTTCCATCTGCCACGAACCGGCGGCGCCCTTGGAAATCACGTCGAGCACCGCTTCCATGTCGAGGCCGGATTTCTTGCCGAAATGGATCGCCTCCGACAGGCCCTGCACGAGGCCGGCAATGCAGATCTGGTTGCACATCTTGGCTAGCTGGCCCGCACCACTCGCCCCCAACAGGCGGCAGGCGCGCGCATAGGCCATGATGACCGGCTCGGCTTTCGCATAGACATCGGCATCGCCGCCGCACATCACCGTCAGCACGCCATTTTCCGCGCCTGCCTGACCGCCGGATACTGGTGCATCAATGAAGCCGAAACCGTTTGCGCTGGCTGCCGCGGCCAGCTCGCGCGCGACACTAGCCGAAGCGGTGGTGTTGTCGATGAACACCGCGCCTTTATTCATGGACTGGAACGCACCATCGGCACCGATGGTCACTGCGCGCAGATCATCATCATTGCCGACGCAGGCGAACACGAAATCCTGACCCGCGGCAGCTTCCTTCGGCGTTGCTGCCGCCTTGCCGCCGAAGGTTGCAACCCACTGATCGGCCTTGGCGCGCGTGCGATTATACACCGTCACGTCATGGCCGCCTTTTAGAAGCAGATGCTTCGCCATCGGGTAGCCCATGACGCCCAGACCGAGAAACGCAACCTTTGCCATCGAAGAAACTCCTGCATGGCCGCACCCGCGCGGCGGAAAAAAGAAGATGAGATCAGCGGCCCAAAGCCAGATGCCGCGTCAGCCGCTGTTCGATAACCGCCCAGAGCCGCCTGATCAATTCGACCAGCGCCAGATAGATCAGCGCCGTGTAGAAATAGAGCGAAAGGTCGAAGGAGCGCGCGAAAGCGAGCCGTGTCGCGCCCATCAGGTCATAGAGGCTGACGAGGGAGGCCACCGCGCTGGCCTTGATCATCACGATCAATTCATTGCCGAGCGGCCGCAGGGCAAGAATGAGGGCCTGTGGCAGCACAATTTTCAGGAAAATCGGCCAGCGCGACAGGCCGAGCGATTGCCCGGCCTCAACCTGTCCCTTCGGCATCGCCTGCAACGCACCGCGCCAGGCTTCGGCCTGATAGGCCATGGTGTTGAGCGTGAAGGCAAGCAGCGCGCACCAGAATTCATTACGGAAGAACCACCACAGGCCAATCGATTCCCAGAACAGGCGGAATTGCCCGGAGCCATAATAAATCAGAAAAAGCTGCGCCAGTAGCGGCGTGCCGCGAAAGAAATTGATATAAAATTGCGCCGGCCAGCGAAGGGCGCGGTTCTGCGATTGCCGCAACAGAGCCAGCCCAAGGCCAAGGAAAAATCCCAGCACCACGGAAATGCTAACGAGTTGGATAGTGATCCACAGGCCGGTGGCAATGCGGCAGCCGTAATTCTGCAGCGCTTCATTGCCGACCCAGGAACCGGGATATTCGCACCAGTTCATCGCGCCGCTCCGCGATAAAGCCGGTGTTCCATCCGGTCGAGGCCCGCCTGCGACACAAGCGAGAATGCGAAATAGATCAGACAGGCTGCGCCAAAAAACAGGAACGGTTCCTTGGTCACCACATTGGCGCGCCCGGTCCAGAACATCAGGTCCGGCAGGGCGAGCACTGAGACAAGCGACGTTTCCTTGAGCAGCACCATCCAGTTGTTGCCAATGCCGGGCAGCGCCACGCGCAGCAGTTGCGGGAACACGACGAGCCGGAAGGCTTGGCGGCGCGTCAGGCCAAGGGCCGCAGCAGCCTCATGCTGGCCTTTGGTGATGGCGTTGAGGGCGCCGTTCCACACTTCAGATGAAAAAGCGCCAACAACGAGACCGAGCGCAAACATGCCGGCGACAAATGCAGGCAATTCGAAATTCGAGCGGATGCCGAAAAAAAGAAACAGCTTTTGCAGGGCAATCGGCAATCCGAAACCGATAATGTAGAGCGTGAGCAATTCCGGCACGCCACGGAAAAACGTTGTGAAGGCGGTGGCAAACCCGCGCGCGGCCATGTTGCGCGAGCGCGAGAGCAGCGCCACAGCAAGCCCAATGGCAAGGCCGAAGGGCAGGGTGGCAAGCGCCAGTGAAAATGTAATCAGCGCCCCGCCCAGCAATTCATCGCCCCAGCCGGTATCGCCGAACGCGAGAAGTTTCAGGTAATAGTCCATCAGAGCAGCCGGCGCAGGGAGATGAGACGCGTTCAGATTGAAAAAAAGGCCGGGCTTTGCGGCAAGCCCGGCCCTGGGGACGCAAAGTCCCGTCTGTTACATGATCGGCACCTTGAACCACTTCGCACGCGCCTTCTCATGCGTGCCATCTTTCAGCGATTCTTCAATAGCCTTGGAAAGCAGGTCTTTCAGCGCTGTATCTTCCTTGCGCACCGCAACGCCGACGCCATCACCGTGAATTTTCGGATCGCGCTGGAGATCGGCCACGAATTTGCAGCAATCCTTGCCCTTGCCTTCCACAAAATCCTGAAGCGCCAATTTGTCAGCTACGACGAAATCGACACGGCCCTGCGACAGCGCAAGGTTGGCCTCTTCCTGCGTCGGGAACAGCTTGATGTCCGATCCCTTGTAATATTGTTCCAGATAGTTGGCGTGAATGGTCGAGCCTTGCGTGGCGACGGCCTTGCCTTTCAGCGCATCCGGTGTGGTGGCGCCGGAATAGGTCTTGGCCGCGATCATGGCTGGCGGAATTTTGGTGTATGTCGCGGTGAAATCGACGCGCTTGCGGCGCTCGTCGGTTGCGTTCATGCCCGCGACAATCACGTCATATTTATTGGCGAGCAGCGCGGGGATAATGCCGTCCCAATCCTGCACCACCCAGGTGCATTTCACCTTCATTTTCTCACACAGCGCATTGAAATAGTCGATCTCGAACCCTTCAAGCTGCTTCTGCGCATTGAGGTTGTTGAAGGGCGGATAGGCGCCCTCTGTGCCGATCCGGATTTCTTTCCATTCCTTTTGCTGCGCAAGCGCAGCCGTCGGTCCGGCCAGCGCACCCAGCGCCAGTCCGATGGCGGCGGCAGTGAAAGCCCTCGTGGTCATTTTCATTGCTGTTTCTCCCGGTGAGGGACGCAGCATGACTGCATCCCGGATGGTTGGAACGCTAAACCGCGAGCACGCGGCAAGTCCAGCCAAGACGAAGGGGAATCACAGGCCATGCCCCGGTCCGGTTGACCGGCCAGCACGCACGCTCTTTATGGCACCCGGCAGAGGATGAGATCATGACGACACGGGATAATGTGACGCGCGCATTGGCAGCAGTGCCGGGACCGGATGGGCGCACGCCACTGCCGCAATCGGGCGCGCTGTCTGACATCGTGGTGCATGGCGGCAAGGTCTATTTCTCCATCGCCATTGATCCGGCCAAAGCCGACGCGATGACGGCGATGCGGCAGAAGGCGGAAGCGGCGGTCAAGGCGCTGCCCGGCGTCGAGAGCGTTGTCGTGACGCTCACGGCGGAGCGCGCGCCATCGCCCAAGGCCGCCGCTGCTGCGCCGGCGGGCGGCCCCGGTTAGTCAGCCCGTGCGGCGGTGCAGGGCATCCGCCACATTATCGCGGTAGCGTCCGGCAAGGGCGGTGTCGGCAAATCCACGACAGCCGCGAATCTCGCGCTCGCGCTGGCGCGTCTGGGCTGGCGCGTAGGTGTGCTTGATGCGGATATTTATGGCCCGTCCATGCCAAAATTGTTCGCTGTGCATGGCAAGCCCCAGATGAGCGGCGGCACGGGCCGCATGCTGGAGCCGATGCAGGGCTATGGCCTCAAGCTGATGTCGATGGGCTTCCTTGTCGAGGAAGAAACGCCGATGATCTGGCGCGGCCCGATGGTCATGGGCGCGATCCAGCAGATGCTGCGCGAGGTGAACTGGGGCGAGCTTGATGTGCTGGTGGTTGACATGCCACCCGGCACCGGCGATGCGCAGCTCACCATGGCGCAGGCCGTGCCGCTCGCGGGTGCGGTGATTGTGTCGACGCCGCAGGATCTGGCGCTGATCGACGCGCGGCGTGGTGTCGCCATGTTCCGCAAGACTGACGTCCCGATCCTTGGCATCGTCGAGAATATGGCGACCTTCATCTGCCCCCATTGCGGCAAGCCGTCCGACATTTTTGGCCATGGCGGCGCGCGCAAGGAGGCGGAGCGCATCGGCGTGCCGTTCCTCGGCGAAGTGCCGCTGCATATGGACATCCGGGAAAAATCCGATGCCGGCCTGCCGCCCGTGGTCACAGCGCCGGATGGCCCGCACGCAAAAGCCTATATGGCGATTGCCCAGCAGGTGAAGGATGCGCTGGAAGGCGGAACGCGGCGGGCAGGTCCGAGGATCGTTATAGAATAACATATCATTAATGTGAAATAAAATAATATACATTTTTAATTGACAATATTGTCGGTCAGTCCTATTCTAATGTGAAATAGGAGTGTCCGATGTTTGGACTCGATCCAGCTTCCACCCTTCTCATCGGCGGTCTCGGCCT
>JBOFFO010000088.1:0-2644 GCA_051648665.1 Beijerinckiaceae bacterium
TGGACGGTTCGGTCGCCTATCTGGTGCAGCAGTTCCGCGCTGGGGCCGATGCGGTGCAGATTTTCGAGAGTTTCGCGGCGGATGTGCCGCCGGCGCTGTTCGACCGGCTGACGCTTGCCCCCATCCGCCGCATCATCGCAGGTGTCCGCGCACAGGTGCCGAATGCCCCGGTGATCGTATTCGCGCGCGGTGCTTCGCTGGCTAACCAGATGAGAGTGGCGCAAGAGACCGGCGCTCATGCGGTAGGACTGGACTGGGGGGTTGCGCCGTCAGACGCCCTCCCGATTCAGGCGCTCAAGCCTGTGCAGGGCAATCTCGACCCGCTGGCGCTGGTGGCGGGCGGCAAGGCGCTGGAGGATAGCGTGGCGACAATACTTCACACGCTGGGTCAGGGGCCGCTGATCTTCAACCTCGGCCACGGCATCGTGCCGCAGACGCCGGTCGCCCATGTGGAGTGGCTGGTCGAACTGGTGCGGGGGTAAGCCCATGCCAGCGCCAGAGGCTGCCGGTGTCCCGTCAGGAAGGACTGTCTGATGCTGGAGCTTTGGCTGAAAGCCTTTCACGTCATGGCCATCATCAGCTGGATGGCCGGGCTGCTCTATCTGCCCCGGCTGTTTGTCTACCATGCCGATGTGCCGGTCGGCTCGTCCCAGTCCGAGACTTTCAAGGTGATGGAGCGGCGGCTCTACCGGGCGATCATGCGGCCGGCGATGATCGCGAGCTGGGTGCTGGGCCTGTGGCTGGCGTGGCAGGCCGGCTGGCTCCGCGCCGGCTGGTTCCACGCCAAGCTGGCGCTGGTAATCGGGCTGACGGTCTGCCACGAGATGATGGGGGGCTGGCTGAAGGCCTTCGCCGAGGACCGGAACAGGCGCCCTGCCCGCTTTTTCCGGATCATGAACGAGGTGCCGACCCTGCTGATGATCGGCATTGTGATTCTGGTCATCGTCAAGCCATTCTAGGCCGGCCAGGCGTGGAAGCGCGCCCCTTGTGCTTCCCTCTTGTCGGGGCTACATACGACCCGTCTTCCCCAGACATTCCGGTGCACCCCGCGCGTAACAGCGCCTTTGTTTTCTCGCACCGCCACCAGCCGCATGGGATGCGATGGTGATTTTCTCCCCTCAGGCCGCCCGGCTCCAGAGCGTGGCGGTCCCTACCTATAAGGATTCCCCATGCGGGAAATCAAACTTCACGAACTCAAGGCCAAGTCGGTCACCGAACTCGTTACCTTTGCTGAAGAACTGGAAGTCGAGAACGCCAGCGCCATGCGCAAGCAGGAGCTGATGTTTGCGATCCTGAAGCAACTCGCAGCGAAAGAAACCGAGATCATCGGCGAAGGCGTGGTTGAGGTGCTGCAGGACGGCTTTGGCTTCCTGCGCTCGTCGGATGCGAATTACCTCGCCGGCCCCGACGATATTTATCTCTCGCCGCAGCAGATCCGGAAATTCGGGCTGCGCACCGGCGATACGGTCGAAGGGCCGATCCGATCACCGCAGAATGGCGAGCGCTATTTTGCGCTGCTCAAGGTCAACACCATCAATTTTGAAGACCCTGACAAAATCAAGCACAAGGTCCATTTCGACAATCTCACGCCGCTTTATCCGAATCAGCGGCTGCGGCTTGAGCATGACGACCCGACGAAAAAGGATTTTTCGGCGCGCGTCATGGATGTGGTCGCGCCGATTGGCAAAGGCCAGCGGGCGCTGATCGTTGCGCCGCCGCGCACCGGCAAAACCGTGATCCTGCAAAATATCGCGCAGTCCATCGCGGCCAATCATCCCGAATGTTATCTGATCGTCTTGCTGATCGACGAGCGGCCGGAAGAAGTCACGGACATGCAGCGCTCGGTGAAGGGCGAGGTTGTGTCCTCGACCTTCGACGAGCCGGCCTCGCGCCATGTGCAGGTCGCGGAAATGGTGATCGAGAAGGCCAAGCGCCTCGTCGAGCATGGGCGCGACGTGGTGATCCTGCTCGATTCGATCACGCGCCTCGGCCGCGCCTACAACACGGTGGTGCCGTCCTCGGGCAAGGTGCTGACCGGCGGTGTGGACGCCAACGCCTTGCAGCGGCCGAAGCGCTTCTTCGGCGCGGCGCGCAACATCGAGGAAGGCGGATCGCTGACCATCATTGCCACGGCGCTGATCGATACGGGCAGCCGTATGGACGAAGTGATCTTCGAAGAGTTCAAGGGCACCGGCAATTCCGAAATTATTCTCGACCGCAAGGTTTCGGACAAGCGCGTGTTCCCGGCCATCGACATCACCCGCTCCGGCACCCGCAAGGAGGAGCTGCTGGTGGAGAAGGATATTCTCAAGAAAATGTATGTCCTGCGCCGCATCCTCAACCCGATGGGCACGGTGGACGCCATCGAGTTCCTGCTCGACAAATTCCGCCAGACCAAGACGAACAGCGATTTCTTCGATTCGATGAATACCTGATGACATCCGCCGGGAATTTTTCCCGGCGGATTTTTTTCGGGAGTCGCGATGACGGTCGAAACGCAGATGGCGGCACAGACTTCCTTTCTCATCCGCGATGCGGTCTGGCCGGATGATCGCGCCAGCGTGGCCGGCCTGTTGCGCGACTATGCGGCGTCGCTGGATGTCGATCTGTGCTTTCAGAATTTTGAGGACGAGCTGGCGGGCCT
>JBOFFO010000089.1:0-5395 GCA_051648665.1 Beijerinckiaceae bacterium
CATAAGGTTGACGCGCACGGCTTCGAACGGCGCGCCTGTTTCATGCAGGGCGATATGCGACGCGAGCGAGCAGGCGCCGGGTGAATAAAACAGTTTCAGGGTCATGTGATTTCCTCCGGGGCGGACTATTCACATCGCCATTGCGCGGTAAAGACAGGACGGGCGATTAATGACCCGGCAACAGCCAGCTCACGGACTTGTCAGGCCAATGGGCCTTCAGCGCGGTCGCAATCGCTTCAGCTTCTTTCGCCAGCCGGTCGTAGGCGGCGACATCGGTGACGGTCGGACCGTTCTCATGATTCACATCTGTAGCCGCCAATGTAGCTTCCTCGAAAGCGTTGATACGAGACAGCAAATCTGCGGGCAGGCCGAGCGCAGCCGGATCATGCCGCCAGCCGGTATCGCTGTCCTCGATTGGCCAATCGCCGGGAAAAGGCGCCAGCTTCACCGTGCTGGACAGAGGCGGAGCATCGGCAGCGGCAGCGCCATCCCATCCAGGAAAGGCCGGCGGCGGCGAAAGATGACTGCGCCACAGCATCCACAAACCGGCGGCGAAACCGGAAAGGATAGCGAGGGCCACGCCCCATGATCCCTCATCGAAGATGACTGCGCCGCGCACGAAAAGAAAGAGAACCAGCGCGGTTGCAGCCGCATAGATTGTTGCAGCATTGCGGGTCTGGCGGCGCGACTTCGCCTCGGATTCATCCTGTGGCGGCGCGTGACGAAGGGCATAGGCGAGCCATAGGACTTGCACGATGAGGCACAGCAACATCAACAGCACAGCGGCGCGATTGAGCAGCAGCAGCGCCACGCCGCCAGCCAGAGTTAGCGCAGCCGTCAGGGAGAGAAAAATCTGGCGGAAGCGATCAGCACTGGCGCGCTCTCCGCCGCCGAGCGATGCCAGCATGGCATCAACAAGACGATCCATCGTCGCAGCGCGGATCGCGACGATGCCGGCGAACACATAAAAAAGGCCGATGGCGCGCAGAGTGACTGATGCCGCCGTTTCGTCCATCACTCTTCCATCGCCTCGGCCCCGCGCGAAATTGCGGCGACGCCGGTGCGCGACACTTCCTTCAGGCCCACTTCCGTCATGAGACGAATAAAGCGATCGATTTCATCGGTCGCGCCGGTTAGTTCAAAAATAAAAGATTTGCGCGTGGCGTCGAGCGTGCGTGCACCGAAGGCCGAAGCGAGACGCAGCGCCTCAACACGGTCATCGCCTTCGCCCACCACCTTGACCAGCGCCAGCTCGCGCTCGATCGCGTCGCCCTGCACAGTGAGGTCGCTCACGGAATGCACCGGCACGAGGCGATCAAGCTGTAATTTGATCTGCTCGATCATGCCTTCGGTGCCGCCGGTGACGATGGTGATGCGCGAGATGTGCTTCTCATGCTGCGTTTCGGAAACCGTGAGGCTTTCGATGTTGTAGCCGCGTCCGGAAAACATGCCGGCGATGCGCGCCAGAACGCCCGGCTCATTGTCCACCACCACGCACAGCGTGTGGCGGCGGATGGACTGATTGCCAGTGGCGGCGGGATAGTGGGATGACATCGAAAGCCTCTTGGTTACGTGCTGCTCTGGCCTATTGCCAGTTCAGATGGGGTCGGAAATTTTTCAGCACCGGCTCGTCCGCCTCATCAAGCGGCACAATCCATGGTTCTTTCAGCGCATCGCCGCGCCATGCCTGAAAGGCCGGCGTCGCTTGCACTGCTTCGATGTAGGCGTCACTGACGGGATCGACGGCGATGGAATAGGTGCGGAAACGCGTCGTCACCGGCGCATACATGGCGTCGGCGCCAGAAAATTCGCCGAACAGGAAAGGCCCATCGGCACCGAACCGGGAACGGCAATCATTCCAGATCGCGGTGATGCGCTGCACATCGGCAGCCACGGCCGGGCCACGATCCTTCGCAGGATGGATTTTTCCCAGATTGGTCGGGCAGGCGTTGCGGAGCGCGGAAAAGCCTGCGTGCATTTCCGAGGAAATGGCGCGCGCCAGCGCGCGCGCTTTCGGGTTGCGCGGCCAGATCGCCTTTTCCGGATAGCGGTCCGCCAGATATTCGATAATCGCCAGCGTTTCCCAGACCGTCACATCGCCATCAACCAGCGCCGGCACCTTGCCCTGCGGATTATAGGCATGCACCTTCGCCTTCCATTCCGGATCATCGAAGGTCGGGCCGAAGGGAATGAGAATTTCCTCGAACGGAATGTCGAAAGCCTTCAGCACCAGCCATGGCCGCATCGACCATGAGGAATGGATCTTGTTGCCGATCAGCAGTTTCATGGCTGACTCCCTTTGCGTTGCTCCGGAAGAGTGACAGCAAAGCCTGTGCCGCGCTCATGAATTTCCGTGAGCGGTGCGATCATTGCCGGCAATGGACGGGCGCCGATCATGCCGCCGCTCTCATGATGCGGCTGCGGAACAGGTCGAAATCGATATTGCCGCCGCTGAGGATGAGGCCGACCCGCTTGCCCCGATTGCCGTCGCGCTCCTGCATTGCCGCCGCGAGTGCGGCAGCGCCCGCGCCTTCCGCGAGATTGTGTGTGTCGGTCCAGTAGGCGCGCACCGCATCCGCCACTTCATCATCGGTTACCAGCACGACGCGCGTGACGCCATGCATAATCAAAGCCAGCGCCTCCGCGTCCGGCACGCGGGTCGCCATGCCATCGGCAAAGGTGTCGCTGGCATTGGTGGACACGGCGTGGCCAGCCTTCAGCGACAGGGCGTAAGACGGAGCTTCAGTGGATTGCACACCGACGATTTCCGTTTTCAGGCCAAGCAGATCGCGCGCCATAATGCACCCGCAAATGCCAGAACCGAGGCCGATGGGCACATAGAGCACATCGAGATTGGGCTGCGCGGTGAAGAATTCCAACGCATAAGTGCCAACGCCCATGACGAGATCGCGGTGGAAAGACGGCACCATTTCAAGCCCGTTTGCTGCCGCGTAGCGCCCCGCCTGCTCGCGCGCGGATTGAAAGTCATTACCGTGTTCGACCAGTTCGGCGCCGAGCGCGCGCATGGCGGCATTTTTTTCGGTGGAATTGCCGTGTGGCACAAAGATGGTGACCGGCACGCCGAATTTCCGGCCCGCATAGGCAATGCTCTGGCCATGATTGCCGCGCGTGGCGGAGACAACGCCGCGCAGATGCGGCTGTTCGCGCTTCAGCCGCTCCATGTATATCAAACCGCCGCGCACCTTGAACGCGCCGGTCATCTGATGGTTTTCATGCTTGACGATCACATCCGTCCCAAGCCGCGCCTTTAGCAAAGGCCACGCATGCTGCGACGTCGGCGGCAGAACCGCCATCACCGTTTCATGCGCAGCGCGGAGGGCGGCGAGATCGAACATCACACCAGCTCGCGGCCCTTGGCGTCGATCACCGATTTCGTGTCGCCGGCAAAATCGGGCAGGATCATTTCATTGTGCGCCTTGCCTGACGGAATCATCGGGAAGCAATTTTCTTCCTTGGCCACGAGGCAATCGAAAATCACCGGACCGGGATAATCGATCATCTCCTGAATGGCGGCGTCGAGCTTGGCGGGATCATCGCAGCGAATGCCCTTGGCGTGGTAGGCCTCGGCGAGTTTCACGAAATCCGGCAGCGCCGCGGAATAGCTTTCCGAATAGCGCCCGCCATGCAGCAGTTCCTGCCACTGGCGCACCATGCCCATATATTCGTTGTTGAGGATGAAAATCTTCACCGGCAGGCGATACTGCGCGGCGGTGGACATTTCCTGCATGTTCATCAGGATCGAGGCTTCGCCCGCCACGTCGATGACGAGCGCATTGGGATGCGCCAACTGCACACCGATGGCGGCGGGCAGACCGTAACCCATCGTGCCGAGCCCCCCCGACGTCATCCAGCGGTTCGGTTCCTCGAATTGCAGATATTGCGCCGCCCACATCTGGTGCTGACCGACTTCCGTGGTGAAGTAGGTATTGCGATCCTTGGTCAACGCCTGCAAGCGCTGCAAGGCGTATTGCGGTTTGATGATGTCTTTCGACCCGCGATAATTCAAGGAGCCGCGGCCGCGCCAGCCCTCGATCTGGTCCCACCACGCCTTGTGATTCTTTTCATCGCGCGCCGGATTCAGTTGCTTCCAAGCCGCAATCATATCCTCCAGCACATGGGCGCAATCGCCGACGATGCCAACATCGACCTTCACATTCTTGTTGATCGAGGATGGATCAATGTCGACATGGATGCGGCCAGCGGTTGATGAGGCGCCGGTGCGGGAATGCGGCGCGAATGCATCGAGCCGCCCTGTGATGCGGTCATCGAAGCGCGCGCCGATATTCACCAGCACATCGCAATCATGCATCGCCAGATTGGCTTCGTAAGTGCCGTGCATGCCGAGCATGCCCAGCCATTGTGATCCGGAAGCCGGATAAGCGCCAAGGCCCATCAGGGTTGATGTGACAGGAAACCCGGTCAGTTCAGCCAATTCCCTCAACAATGCGGACGCGCGCGGTCCGGCATTGATGACACCGCCGCCAGTATAAAGCACCGGCTTTTTGGCTTTCGCCATCATCGCGACAGCAGCACGGATTTTCGACGCATCACCCTTGACCGTGGGGCGGTAAGTCTTGTGCTGGTTGTCGCGCGGGCGTTCGTATTTGCCTTTGGCGAACTGCACATCCTTGGGAATATCGATCACGACAGGACCGGGCCGGCCATTCTGCGCCACATAAAACGCTTCATGGAGAATACGCGGCAGATCCTCGATGCGCTTCACCAGATAATTGTGCTTCGTGCAGTGGCGCGTAATGCCGACCGTGTCGCACTCCTGAAAAGCGTCCGAGCCGATGAGATGGGTCGGCACCTGACCCGTGATGCAGACCACAGGAATGGAATCGAGCAGTGCATCGGTAAGACCTGTCACCGCATTGGTGGCGCCGGGGCCGGAGGTCACCAGCACCACACCAACCTTGTTAGAGGCACGGGCATAGCCTTCCGCCGCATGCACCGCGCCCTGCTCATGGCGAACGAGCACATGCTTGACGTTCTCCTGCTGGAAGATCGCGTCATAAATCGGCAGCACAGCGCCGCCGGGATAGCCGAACAGGGTATCAACGCCCTGATCATGCAACGCGCGCACCACCATTTCCGCGCCCGTGAGAATTGTCTCGCTCATGGTTCGTCCTCCAAATCCGTTCCCGTGCTGGCGGCCCGCTTGGCGCATAAAAAAAGGCCCCGGAAGGGACCTTGCATGCGCCGGCAGCGGGCTTGCGGTCGTCAGACCGCCCCGAACCGGCGCCAGCTTACGAGAATGATCGTGTTCATACCGATGTCGCTAGAGGAACCGCCCGCGCTGGTCAAGCGCGAACGCTCATCTGGCTGACGGCAAGACGGCCATGAAAGGCACACGGCGGGCTGTGATTCGGCT
>JBOFFO010000090.1:0-5334 GCA_051648665.1 Beijerinckiaceae bacterium
CGTAGGAAGCAAGCATGACCAAGATTGCGATTATAGGAAGCGGGTTAATTGGCCGCGCCTGGGCAACAGTGTTTGCCTCTGCGGGTATGCGGGTTTCGCTGTATGATCCGGCGCCAGGTGTTGCCCGTGCAGCGCGTACTTTCGTTGCCAAGAGTCTGCGTGAACAGCAGAAACTCGGACTCGTGCGCAATGCCGCTGTTGGTGCAGCCAATGTCTCGGTCGCGCGCGATCTTGCCGAGGCGGTGCGCGATGCAACGCTTGTGCAGGAGAATGGGCCGGAAACGCTGGAGGCGAAGGTCAGCCTTTACACGGAAATGGATCGGCTGACGGATAGTTCAACCATCCTTGCGTCATCCACGTCTTTTATTCCCTGTTCGGCCTTTTCCAAAAAGGTGAAAGGCAGGGCGCGGTGCATCGTTGCGCATCCGGTGAATCCGCCTCATCTCGTACCGATCGTCGAGCTGGCGCCTGCGCCCTGGACTGATCAAACTGTGGTGGAAGCGGCGCGGAAAATATACGAGAAGGCCGGTCAAGTGCCGATTGTTCTGCGCAAGGAAGTACCGGGTTTTGTGCTGAATCGGTTGCAGGCCGTATTGCTGGCTGAAGCATTCCGCATTGTTGGCGCCGGAATCTGTTCGCCGCAGGACGTCGACAAGACCATCCGCGACGGCCTAGGATACCGCTGGTCATTTATGGGGCCGTTTGAAACGATTGAGTTAAACGCACCCGGTGGCATTCCCGATTATGCCGCGCGCTACGGCGCATCATTGGATCGCATGGTAAAGGACATCCTGATCGACGATCCTTTTGGCGCGGTAACAGTGAAAAAAATCATGGCGGAATGGCCTGGAGAGCAGGACAAGGATCGCATTTCAATCCTCTCCAACTGGCGGGATAAGCGCCTGGCAGCCTTGAAAGCGCACAAGAAAAAAGCGCTGAAAAAACCACAGATTTGAATGGGGGCGAGGGCAATGGCCAAATCCAACAAGATTATCATCACCTGCGCAGTTACAGGCGCCATCCATACGCCGTCGATGTCGCCGCATCTGCCGGTCACACCGCAGGAAATTGCTGATGCGGCGATTGGCGCTGCGGAGGCTGGCGCTGCCATCGTGCATCTGCATGCCCGAGACCCGCAGAATGGCAAGCCGGATCAGCGGCCGGAGGCCTTTGAACCATTTCTGAAAATCATCAAGCAGCGGTCTGGCTGCGTAATTAACATTACCTCGGGCGGCGCGCCGACCATGCTGGTTCAGGAGCGCGTGGGACCGGCAGCGCATTTCAAGCCGGAAGTCGCAAGCTTGAATATGGGTTCGATGAATTTCGGACTTTACCCGATGCTGAACCGTTTCAAAGAATTCAAGCATGACTGGGAAAAACCTTATCTCGAAGGATCGAATGACCGCATCTTCCGCAATACGTTTGCGGATATCGAGTATATCCTGCGCACCTGCGCTGATAATGGCACGCGGTTCGAGATCGAGTGCTATGATATTGGTCATCTCTATACGCTGGCGCACTTTGTTGATCGCGGCCTCGTAAAGGCGCCCTTTTTCGTTCAGTCGGTTTTTGGCTTGCTCGGCGGTATCGGCGCACATCCAGAGGATGTGATGCATATGAAGCGCACGGCAGACAGGCTGTTCGGCACGGATTATCGCTGGAGCGTGCTGGGCGCGGGCCGCAATCAGCTTCCAATTGCAGCGCAGGCGGCAGCCATGGGCGGCAATGTGCGCGTCGGGCTGGAGGATTCTCTATGGATACGGGCAGGTCAGCTCGCGAAGTCCAACGCCGAACAGGTGCGTGCTGCGCGCCAGATCATTGAAGGGTTGGGCCTTGAAATCGCAAGCCCCGATGAGGCTCGCGAAATTCTCCAACTCAAGGGTGCTGATAAGGTCAATTTCTGATGAGCGCTGCAATCACGGCTCAGTCAGTTAACGAGAAGCCTTGATGCTGGTTGCGCGGCACCCTGATCCGATGATGTCAGCCTGCGTTCGCCTTCGCTGCAAACGGGCTTTCCGACATCAGCTCAACAATAAGCGCATGTACGGCTTGTGCAGCGTCTGACAGGGCAAGCCCATCCGCAACACAGATCGATACGCGCGCCCGCAAAATTGGATCGACGAGGCGTGCTGCCACCAGATCGCGCCCACCGGAAAGGCGCTGCATTTTGATCATTGACAAGGCCGAGGACAGAGGCAGGATGGTTGCGCCAATGCCAGCATCAACGGCACTCGCCAGCGTGGTCACGGATTCAATCTCTGCAACAACATTCAGCGGCACCCCGGCACGTTCGAAAGCAGAGTCTACCAGCCGCCGCACGGTATGAATGCGGCTTGGCAAAAGCATGGGCGTTTCCGCCAATGTAGCCAGCGGCACATTTTTTTCACGCGCCGGGCCGATTTGTGGCGAGGTCAGCAAATAAAGCTCTTCCTCGAACATGGGTTCGAATTTGACGCCCTTGATCGCGCCGGGCTGATAAATCAGTGCCATATCCATTTTTCCGGTCATCACCATTTCACTGATGACGCCGCCAAAATTCTCATTGATATGGAGAAGGATGCCGGGATGCCGATCGCGCACGCGTTGAAGCAGCGGCAAGGCTAGGCTCGCGCCAGCGCTATAGGGTGCAAGCCCCAATGAAACTGCGCCTGCAATGGATTGCACGCCAAGGCCAACTTCGGACTGGGCCTGACCCAGCTGCCGCAGAATGATCTGGGCATGCCGGTAAAGCGCCCGCCCGGCCTCGGTCGGCACAACGCCACGCTTGGAGCGGATCAGAAGCCGCTGGCGAAAATGGGCTTCGAGGGCCGCCACCTGCTGGCTCAGGGCGGGTTGAGCGACATGCAGGTTGTCCGCAGCCCGGGTCAGGCTACCCATATCCACGATTTTGACGAAGGCGCTGAGCCGCCGCGTATCCATCGCTGCTATCATCCATAAGTTGTTCTTATGACGATAGACGCAACCCGTCTTTGTCGGCAATGGTTATTTGCGCAACTCTTGCCCAAGCCTGTCGAAGCGGCGGAGATTGGGATGGCTTTTGCAGACTATAGGACAGCGCTGGTAACTGGTGCTTCCGCCGGCATCGGCGCCGCGATTGTCACCATGCTGCGTCGGCACGGGCTCGTGGTTCATGCCGTCTCGCGCAATGGCAAGCGCCTTGATGAGCTGGCCGCGCAGACTGGCTGCATTCCGCATCAACTTGATATTCGCGATCTGCCTGCGGTTGAGGCTCTGCTCAAATCGTTGCAAATCGATTTGCTGGTGAACAATGCTGGTGTGTCCCGCGCGGGCGACATTGCCACGATGGATGCCTTCGGGATTGATGAACAAATTGATGTCAATCTGCGCGCTGCGCTGCATCTGATCCGCCTGATATTACCGGGCATGATGGAGCGGGACTGCGGCCACATCGTCAATATCACCTCCATCGCCGGACTCTATAATTTTTCCGGCAATACAGCCTATCACGCAACAAAGGCTGCGATGCATATGGTGTCGCAACAGACACGTGTGGCCGCCTATGGCCGCCGTGTGCGCGTGACGGAGATTGTGCCTGGCCGTGCGGAGACCGAGATATTCGGCAAGGTCATCGGCGACATGGAAGCGGCACAGAAGCAGTTCTACGACGGCTATGAATCCTTGAAGGTGGAAGATGTGGCTGGTGCAGTCGAGTACGCCGTAGGCACCCCGTCTCACGTCAATATCGGCCAGATCGAAATTATACCGACCTTTCAGGTCTGTGGCGGCCTGAATTTTCTGAAGCGTACCGGATAACAAGCGGCTGGACGCCAGCAAGCAAAACAGGAGGATTCTATGACTCTGCATCGCAGGCACATTCTGGTGGGCGCGAGTGCCGCGCTCACATTGCCATTCCTGGCGCGCGCAGGCCTTGCGCAATCGCTGCCCATCAATCTGTCATCCGTTCTGCCGGATACGAATTTTCAGGTCCGCAACGCCAAGCGTTTTGCCGAGGAGGTTGCAAAGGCCACCAATGGCGGTGTGAATATTTCAGTGAAAGCTGGTGGATCGCTCGGTTTCAAGGGACCGGAGCAAATGCGTGCGGTGCGCGACGGCCTCGTGCCAATGGCGGACGTGTTGACATCCCAGCAGATTGGCGATGAGCCGATTTTCGGTACGGATGGCATTCCCTTCCTCGTTTCGGGCCCTGCCGATCTCAAGGCGCTGCACAAATATCTGCGGCCGGAATTCGAAAAAATTGTTCAGGCCAAATACAATCAGAAAATTCTCTACATGGTGCCGTCACCGGCGCAATATATGTTCCTGAAGGTCAAGACGGACAATGTCGCTGGCCTGAAAGGCGTCAAGGCGCGGGGGGCAGACAAGAATACGGTCGATACCCTCAATGCTGTCGGCATGGCGGGTGTGCAGATTCCGTGGGGTGAATTGATTCCCGCTCTGGCGTCAGGCCGTGTCGAAGGCGTCGCGACATCGGCGGCATCCGGCGTGGATGGAAAATTCTGGGAATTCCTGAAATATTTCTATCCGACCAACCACACTTGGTCGACAAACATGGTCAACATCAACCTTGATACATGGAAAAAGCTGACGCCGGAACAGCAGAAAGCTGTGACCGACATTGCAGCCAGACTCGAACCAGAGTTCTGGAAAATTTCTGCTGATGAAGACGAGGTCAGCCTCAAGGTGTTGCGCGAGCGTGGCATGGAGCTGGTGCCGGTGTCGAAGGAAATGTCGGCAGAAATGTACAAGATGGCAAAGCCGCTGACTGGCGCGTTCATGGAGCGTGTGCCGGCATCGAAACCGATCATCGAAGCCTATCTCAAGGATACAGGCCGCTAAGATGACGGAACGCGGCGAAACCCCTGCAACACAGGGCGGCCTCGCCGCGTTCCGCCGTGCGGCTGATCGCGTTGCCGTTGCCGCTGCAATGGTCGCCGTACTCTGCCTCGCCGCATTGGTTGCGCTGGTGACGGCGGAAATTGCGATGGGGCTGGCATCGAAGCTGTTCCGCAATCTGCCGCCGGGCATTGGCATCGCGTGGGAATATTCCTCTTATCTCATGGGCGTTTCATTCCTCATGGGATCGGGCCTGACGTTACGCGCTGGCATGCATATCCGCGTCGAATTGTTATTGCGCGCCGGCAATGGCCGCCATGCCCGCTTCTTTGAAATTGTCGCCGCACTGATTGGCACACTCTTTACTGCGCTTCTCGCCTGGTCACTGGTGAAATTCACCATGCAATCCTTCACCTCCGGCCAGGTTTCCGGCGATAGCCTGACGCCGCTCTGGATCCCACAAGCTGCGTTGAGCGCCGGGGCAGCGGTTCTCTTTCTCCAGATGGCGTTGCGCCTTGT
>JBOFFO010000091.1:0-6514 GCA_051648665.1 Beijerinckiaceae bacterium
GTCAGCAGCGCCTGTGGTGAAAACTGTCATGCCTGAATCCAAGGCCGTGACTGCAGTTCCGGAAAAACCGGCTGTGCGCGTGGAGATTTCGGGCGACGCCCAACGTCTGGCAGCAGCGCAGCAAGCAATGAAGCGCGTGATCGAAAAACATATCGCCTATGACGAGAAGATGCGCACCGTGATTGTCAAAACGGTGGACCAGGTGACTGGCAAGACAGTGAGCCAGCTTCCGGACAAGGTATCCATGCAGTTGCGCGCTTATATGCGAGACTTCATCGAAAAGACAGAAGCACAGAAGGCTGAAGGGCATCGTCGCGTCGAAGCCACTGCCTGAGCAAAATTCTCAGGGCCGTTGCATGCCGCGCTTAGCGCGGCTTTTTTTATATCCAGCTCACGTTTCCTAACACTATTTAACTGAATTTCTTTTTACTTTTCTTACCAATTTATTGCTAAAAATATGCAACCAAAAATGGTGAACATTCACTTTTCCTTAAAGTTAATGCGGCAGCTTTCGTGCGTCGGCAAGAATGCTGACCCGGCCAGAAGGGCCTGGATAAACCAGAAAGGTGCGTACCATGGCGATGAACGTGTCGCTTTCCGTAGGAATGCGGAATTCGCTCTATGCTCTGACTGACATGCAGGGCAAAATTGAAATGACGAACAACCGTCTTGCCACTGGCAAGAAGGTCAATTCGGCGTTGGATAATGCGCTGAATTATTTCACGGCCGCCGGCCTTTCAACCCGCGCGACCAACATGTCCATCATTCAGGACAATATCGGCCTCGGCATCAAAATTCACCAGACCGCCGACAAGGCGCTGTCGTCGATGAAGTCAATGATCGAGAATGCCGAAGGGCAGCTGCGCGGTGCGCTTCAATCAACCGGGCAGAACAGCAAGGCGATCTCGATGTTCGCTTTCAGCGGCCCGGCCGCGACCTTTCAGGACGCGACCAACCTCGACAAGACCCGCATGGGCGCTACCGATACGATGGCGATCCAGCTGACCACGACCAACACCATCACTGGCGCCATCACCAACGTTGGCGCGGCTGTCGCTATCCCGACCGCCGGCACGGTCCAGACTGTTATCGACTCGATCAACAATAACGTCACGCTCAATCCGGCGGGCACATCTCAGCGCATTCGCGCTTATCTGAATGACATCAACCAGCTGGTGATCGAGTCTGCGGGCGGTGAAGATCCGACGGCTGTGGTTGGCTTCCAGCTCAATGCCAACATGACTGGCGGCGTGCAGAGCGCGATGAGCGAAGTGTGGACCTACACGGGTGCGGGCGGCAAGACCGTCACGTACACCGGCGACGCGACCGTTGCGCAAACGGTAACCTCGGAAGCAGGCATCAACCAGACCCGTAAAGCAGTGGCTTCGAGCTTCCGCGAGTTGATGCTGCAGTTAACGAATACCGCAGCTGACGCGGGGTACAACGGCACCAACCTGTTAAACGGTGACTCCCTACGCGTGGCGTTCAACGAAGACGACACAACGTCGATTCTGACGCGCGGCGTTCGCTTCAACTCCACCGGTCTCGGCTTTACCGCTGACAACTTCACGACCAGCGTCGGCGACTCCCGCTGGGGCTTCCAGTCTGACAATGAAATCAAGCGGGCAGTTACCCTGCTGAAAACCGCCAAGAACATTGTTGAGGGCCAGTCGCGCACCTTCGCCAACAACTTCAATATTCTTCAGAACCGCCAGGACTTCAACAAGGCCGTGATGAAGAATCTGACCGAAGGTTCGGATCTCCTCACGCTAGCGGACATGAATGAGGAAGGGGCGAACTTGGCGTCCTTGCAAACCCGCCAGCAGCTTTCGGTCACAGCGCTCTCGCTGTCGAACCAGTCGGATCAGGCGATCCTGCGTCTGTTCTAATCCCTGTCGCTTGAAGCGGTTACGAACGCACCCGCGCCGTACGACAGAATATCCGAGGCGCTGGCCTGAAACGGCGGAGAACAGAGTACTGCGTACTCCGCCGTTTCCACTTTATTAACTCACGCATTGCGCGCAGATCCAGCGTGCCAGCCCATCGCGGGTTGGTGCGCCACAAGTGTTTATTAAAGTTAATTTGCCGAATGCCGCCTGCAACCGCAGGTTACCGTGCTGTTTACCGATCTGAACAAGGTCTGATTAAGGGGTTGAGCGAAACCTTGCGCGTGTCACGGCCAGAACGGCGCGTGATGGACCAGGATGGTCCTTCTTACATAACGCAAACCAGAAGGTTTCGAACTATGGCACTCGGTGGCATCACCCTCTCGTCCGGCATGCGCTATGCGCTTTCTTCGATGTCGGACCTCGACGACAAGATCAACACTGCCAACACCCGTCTTGCCACTGGCAAGAAGGTGAACACGCCGATGGACAACGCGGCATCGTACTTCCGTGCGATGAACCTCACGGACCGCGCCAAGTCTTTCGATGTGGTGGCCGACAACATTTCCCAGAGCATTCAGACGATCAGCACCGCCACCAAGGCGCTGGACCGGATGAAGGAACTGATGGAATCGGCTGCCGGCCAGCTCCGCAACGCGATTGCTTCGCCATCGACCAACGCCAAGGCAACCACCGCCTTCTCGTTCACGTCGCTGACCGATGACTTCGCGCCGGCCACTGGCAACGCGACACAGTTCGACGACGGCGACTCCATCGTTGTCGCGACCTACAACCACACCTCTGCAACCACCGGCACGCTCACTCTGGCTCTCGCCGGCAAGAACGTCGGTCAGGTTATCGACTTGATCAACGGTGACGCGACGCTCAACCCGGTTGGCCAGCCCCCGCGCATCCGCGCTTACCTGTCCAACGGCACCAGCGGTAACCTCATCATCGAAGCGTCGGACACCAATACGTCCTCGACGATGGCTGCGGGCGCCGGCAATGCCAGCGGTATGCAGATCAACCTCACGAACGCCGGTGTCACGCAGGATCTGCGTCAGGTGTTCAACTTCACCGGTATTTCCACCGGTGCAACGGACGCCACGTCGAACACTGCGTCGGTTCGTGTGTATGGCACGCAGAACGCCACCCGCAAGGCTGCGTTTGATGCGTTCAATACCACGCTCGACCAGATTGCTCAGCTCGCGAAGGATGCCAACTATAACGGCACCAACCTGCTGCAGGGCGATGCGCTGACGACCTACTTCAACGCAGACAACACGACGTTCCTGCGCACCAACGGTTCGCTGATCAACGGCACAAACCTCGGCTTCGGCACTGACCGCACGAAGGCGGCCGGTATTACGCAGCCGGCAACCGGTTCGAGCTTCGATCATACATCGTCTTTGACCGGCAAGGCGTTCCAGTCGGATGCAGAAGTGAAGTCGGCGCTCGCTGGCATCACCTTCGGCCTCAGCACAACGACTGCGATGAGCGCAACGCTGTCGAACAACCTCAACATTGTGAAAGCTCGCCAGACCTACACCAAGGACTATGTGAAGCTTCATGATGAGGGTGCGGACATGCTGACCGCTGCGGACATGAATGCGGAAGGTGCCAACCTTCTCGCGCTCCAGACCCGCCAGCAGATGTCGGTATCCGCGATGTCGATGGCGTCGCGTTCGGATCAGGCCATCCTGCGTCTGTTCTAATTGGTTGAAGTTGTCATCATATGGAAAGCGCCGGGCACTGCCCGGCGTTTTTCTTTGGAGGCAAGGCCGGCCCGAATCGGATACAGAGGAAGAGTGTTTGAGGCTGTGCCATGATGCCATTGAATATCCTGATCGCCATGCCCTGTGGGCGGGGTACCGTTGCGGCCAGCACCGTGGCCGCGTTGGCTGAACTATTTTCGCGCCTCAATGAAAGCGGCATTCATCATCGCTTCCTTTGTATCGAAGGCACTGACCTGGTGTTGGCGCGCAGCATGTTTGCCACGCTGGCGCACCGGCAGAGTCATATCTCGCATCTGCTGTTTATCGATGATGATATGACATTCGATTCAGACGCCATTCTGGGTCTGCTGCGGGCGGACAAGCCGCTCGTGGGCTGCGTCTGCCCCAAACGCACCATCGATCTTGAAAAATTGCACAGGCTCGCCGCGAAGGGAATTTCTTACGATCAGGCGCTGGCGCAGGCTTTGAGTTTTGTGACGGCGCTGCCAGCCAACAGCGAGGTCGCGATCCGTGACGGGCTATGCCCGATGACAGGCATCGGCATGGCGGTGACGCTCATCCGCCGCGATGTGCTTGAAACGATGGTTCAGAGACAGGCTGTGACACGATACGAAACCGGCAAGCCCGATATGTTTGGCAATGATCATTTCTATGATTTTTTCGGGCAGGTTTATTCGCCGGAAGCGAAATCTTTGCTGTCCGAGGATTTATCGTTTTGCAAACGCTGGCGCGAGGATTGCAGCGGCGAAGTGTGGGGTCTCGCCACCCATGAAATTGGCCATATTGGCTGGATGACGTATTCCGGCAAATATATTGACCGGCTCAAGGCTGGCGTGCCGTGATTTTATGCAGCCTGTGATTTAGCCGCTGTTTGCGTCATTCTGACGTCAAAATGCGGCTCGTGCGGCGCGCCCGTTTGGTGGACCGTCCAGTTGAACTGATCGCCACGCTTGCCGATCTCGACCTCGGTGTCAGGCAATATCAGCGTACGGCGGTCGCCATCCACGGCCATCAGGACATGCCCATGACGGAGCTGGAATGTCGCGATTTGCTTGAGTACGGCATAATAGGGAGAACGCTTCCATGATGTTGCTGCCGAGCCATCGCTATATACGGTGAGGCAGCGTCCTTCATATTCGGGCGCCAGCAAGAATTTGGCCGTATCAGGCTTCCATTCCGCCCCGAGATTTTCATTACCCAGCCAACCGCAGACGAAATCACGGCATTGTTTGGGGCGCAGTTGCCAAGTCTTGCAACCGACACCGCCTGCATCACAGAAATTGCACCATTTTCCAGCCGGTTTTGACAGAGTTTCCACCGGCATGATCTTGCAGCAAAGCGAACAGGAGCCGCATTGTCTTTCGTTCATCAGGGTATCCTCAGGCGGCCATGCGTTTTTTGATCTGAATATCGACTTTGTCCGACGCCGGATCGGATTTGACGAAGCTGATGTCGATGCCATGGCGGACATTGCCGAGTTCGATGATGCGGTCCGGCATCACCAGAAATCCGCTGTCGCCGACATTGACCATGACAAAATTGTTGCGCTCGGCCAGAATTTTTGCCCAGCGATGCAGGCCGGCCAGATAGGGTTCGCGGCGCCAAGCCTGTGGCGCGCCGGGATCAACACGCACACCCAGCATGTGCTGGTCAGGTGTGTAGGACATTACGAAGCGCGCCGTTTCGGGTTTCCATTCGGGGCCAAGACGCTCGTCAAGTATCCACATGCATTGGAAGCTACGGCAAAAGTCCGGACGCTCCTGCCAGATCATACAGCCGGCTCCCGGCTTGCAATGGCGACACCACACGCCTGCCGGCTTGTTATCGACAGGCGGCACATCATAGACCTTGCAGCATAGTGTGCAGCTTCCGCAGCTTCGCATGGCGTTTCCGTTCCGGTGCTTGCGCCATTCAAACGAAAAAGCGCCAACATTTCGTTAACCAGAACGGAACGTTCACACGCCAGAATAGTGCTCGCACTTCAGGAGCGCTTATGTCCGACCTCTTTACGATGACCGATACACGCTATGGCCAAATGGTTGTGCTCACTCAGGACAACTATATCGGGCGCTCGCTCATCGAATATGGTGAATGGACCGAGCATGAAGTCGAAGCCATGACGCAGGTTCTTCAGCCGGGGGATGTGGTGGCTGACATCGGCGCCAATGTCGGGTCCGTGACAGTTCCCTTGGCGCTGAAAGTGGGTGCTGCCGGCTGTGTCTATGCTTTTGAGCCGCAGCCGCGCATTTTCCAACTCCTGGCGACCAATACTGTGCTGACGGGTGCGACCAATGCCCGACTATTCCATGCGGGCTGTGGAGCGCAGGCGGGATGCGTCGACATTCCGGAAATCGGCTATCACCGTGCCTTCAATTATGGTGCTTTGAAACTCGCTGATCTTCACGACATGGCCCTAGAAATGCGAACCCAACAGCCAGAAACGATGATCCGGCAAGTGCCTATCGTGCGATTTGACGATGTTTTTGACCATAAGCGCCTCAAACTCATGAAGATCGATGTCGAGGGTATGGAAACCGAAGTGCTGGCTGGCGCGCAAAAGACAATCGAGGCATGCCGGCCGATGCTCTATATCGAAAATGAATTTCCCGATCGGTCGCCTGCCTTGCTGAGGGCGCTTTTCGACCTCGGTTACGAGGCGTGGTGGCACACTGTTGGCTGTTTCAATCCGAAGAATTATCGCGGCCGGGCCGATGATATTTTTGACAATGCCGCTTGCGTCAACATGTTTTGCACACCACGCGAAGCGGCGGCAAATATCAATGGCTTGCCCAAAGTGACGTCTGTGCAGGAACATCCGCGCAGTGCCGCCTGAACATGGTATATGGAGTGTTAACGTCAGTTTTGTCCTGGCGTGAACTGACCGTGGTGGCT
>JBOFFO010000092.1:0-50125 GCA_051648665.1 Beijerinckiaceae bacterium
TATGGCGCACGGCCGCTGAAGCGCACGATCCAGAAGAATGTGCAGGATCCGCTGGCGGAAATGATCCTCGCCGGACAGGTGCGGGATGGAACAGTCGTGCCGATTTCAGTGGGCGGCGCGGGGTTGATGATCGGCGATGTGCATGTGGCCGGTGAACGCCGTCCGCAGGGCGTAACGCTGAACTAGCGCCGGCATAAATCCAAACCATGCGCGCGGGCCTTTGGCTCGCGCGTTATTTTATGATGCGGCGCGGAATTGTTCCCAAGCGTTTGCCAGCGCATTGCGGTGATCCGGCGCAGCAACCGCGATGAGCGCTTGGGCGCGGGCGTCGCAATCAAGGTCGCGCAACTGCGCCACGCCGTGTTCGGTCACGACAATGTCGGCATCGGCGCGCGCCATGCTCGCCGCACCAGCGGCCAGCAGCGGTACGATGCGGCTGCGGCCTTTATGGTGTGACGGCAGCGCTGTAATGGCGCGGCCGCCGGGCGCGAGGCGTGCGGCACGCAGAAAATCGCCGCCTCCGCCAATGCCGCTCACTTGCCGGCCATTGATGCTTTCACAATTGATCTGACCGAGGAGATCAATTTCCAGTGCGGAATTGATGGCAGTGAAATTCTTGATTGCAGCAATGTGCAGAGGGTTATGGGTGATCCGGTTGCCATGAAATTCGACATCGGGCCTGCGGCAGAATTCATGCAGGCTTTCGCCGCCTGCCGCAAAGCCGGTGATGACGACAGGCGCATGTGCGGCTGGCGCTGTCAGTGCGCCTGATCCGTGCAATTCAACCAGTGCGTCGGTGATCATGCCGGAGCGTACGCAGAGGCGGCGATGATGCTTCAATGCGCTGAGAATGGCGGTCTGCACACGGCCTATGCCAAATTGCAGGGCATCGCCATCGCGCACCAACCCGGCGACATGGTTTGCGATGGCCTGCGTCACATTATCGGTGCCGAGGTCTGCGGGAATAGCGAGCAGCGGACCATCAGCATCGATAAGAAAATCTGTATCCGATTCAGCCAGCGCGACCGCACCGTGCGTGAACGGTATCTGCGGATTGACGAGCACGGCAATTTTTCGCGCATAGGCGCGTACGCCATCGGCAATGTCAGCGGTTAGGCCACAGGAGAAAACGCCGTCGCGCGGCGGCGGGAGATGCAGGATTGCGAGGTCGGCGGGGTTGCGGGTGAAATAATCCGGCACATGCGAATAATGCAGCGGCAGCAATGCGGTGCGGCCATCGCGAAACGTTGCTGTCTGATCGGGGGTGACGAACAGGGTTTCAACGCGGGTCGTTGGCGTCAGGGTGGCAAGATCAAATGGCAGCAGACCGGGGATGAACAGGCCGGTGAAGGTGCGGTTTGCGGCAAGGGCAGGATCATGGCGCAAGGTTTCCAGCAGCAATGGCGAGAGCGACGGCCCGGCATGCAGCAGCACGCGGCGGTCATGCGGCATTTCATTCTGCAACAGGCTTTCGAGTGTCGTTGTCGTCATGGTCAGTGTTGGCGGCCGCGTATGGGCCAGCTATGGCGCGCGCCGGGAGTGCCGTCCATAGGCGGCTGCGCGACAAAGGCAGGACAATGCGCAGCGCTTGTGCCATGTCTGCCGCGCAGCGTTGCGGAGGCGACGCGATGATGACGTGGATTGAAGGGTTGGGCGATGACGTTTCTGGTGAAAGCCGTGGTGATTGGCGGTGGGGCAACGCTGGTTCTTGATCTGTGGGCGCTGCTGCTCAACCGGCTGTTCGGATTTGGGCTACCGAACTGGGCGCTTGTCGGGCGCTGGGTCGCCCACCTGCCGCGCGGCCAGTTCGTGCATGCGGATATTGCGCAGGCGCAACCGGTGGCGAATGAATTGGCGCTGGGCTGGGTGTTTCACTACGCCGTGGGCGTCCTGTTCGCTGCGGTCACATTGCTGCTGGGTGGCGCAGCCTGGGCGGCGCAACCGACTTGGCCGCTGCCGCTGGCTGTTGGCCTGATCACCGTGGGATGCGGCTGGTTTATTCTTCAGCCTGGCATGGGTGCTGGCATCGCCGCTTCTAAAAAGCCTGACCGGGCGCGTATCCGCACCTTGAATATCGTGGGACATATTGTGTTTGGTCTCGCGATGTGGGGCATGGCGTGGTTTACGCGCGGCTGAACGCCGGCATAGGAGGCGTGCAATGACGGGCAAGCAGGGTCCGTTGACGGGGTTGCGGGTTGTCGAATTTCTCGGCATCGGACCGGGGCCGGTGTGCGGCATGATGCTGGCCGATCTCGGTGCGGAGGTGCTTGTGATCGACCGGGTGACGCCAAGCACGCTCGGCGTGCCAAGGCCGCCGCGTTTTGAAGTGGCGCGGCGCGGCAAGGCGTATCTGGCGCTCGATCTGAAAGACAAGGCGGATATTGCGCTGGCGCTCGATCTGATCGCGGGCGCCGATGCTCTGGTGGAAGGTTTTCGGCCCGGCACAATGGAGCGGCTGGGGCTGGGGCCGGATGAGTGTCTGGCGCGCAATCCGAAACTGATTTTTGCGCGCATCACCGGGTGGGGTCAGGAAGGACCGCTCGCCGCAACCGCCGGGCATGACCTGAATTATATCGCGCTGACGGGGGTGCTGGCCGGCATCGGCCGCAAGGGCGGAGCGCCGACACCGCCTCTCAACCTGGTCGGCGATTATGCCGGAGGCGCGATGCTGGCGGCATTCGGCATTCTCGCCGCTTTGCAGGAACGCACGCGATCCGGGCGGGGTCAGGTCGTGGATGCGGCGATGGTCGATGGCGTCGCGACGCTGTTTGCGGAATTTTTCGGTTTCGCGGCGGCGGGTTTTTATAATGGCGAGCGTGGTAGCAATCTGCTCGACAGCGGTGCGCCGCAGTACGATGTTTATGTATGCGCCGATGGCCGGTGGCTGTCCGTCGCGCCGATTGAGGATAAATTCCGCGCTGTGATGCTGGAGCGGCTGGGACTGGCGCCGGAAGCATTTCCCGATGTGCGCAATCCGGCCAACTGGGAAGCGGGCAAGCAGATTCTGTCGGAAATTTTCCGCACGAAGCCGCGCGATGCGTGGGTGGCGCTGTTTGCCGGCACGGATGCCTGTGTCGCGCCCGTGCTGTCGATGGCGGAAGCGCCGCAGCATCCCCATGCGCAGGCGCGTCAATCCTATCTCAATCATGACGGATTGACGCATGCGGCGCCCAGCCCGCGGTTTAGCCGCACACCCGGCGCGATTGATTTCAGTGATGAAAAGCAGCGTACAACGGCAACATTGCGCGAATGGCCGCTGGCGGAGGCCGTGCGCGCGGTGTGCCTATCCCGCGTTCAGGGCTGATGCGCGGCCTGCATCGCCGCTTGCAGCAGCACATTCGCGCCCGCAATGAGGTCAGCCTCTGCAGTGAATTCCTTTGGATTGTGTGAAAGCCCGCCGGTGGAGGGGACGAAAATCATGGCGGTCGGACACAGGGACGCCATGAGTTGCGCATCATGTCCTGCCCCGGAGATCATGCGCCGCACGGGATAATTCAGCGCATGCGCCGCGTGCTCAACGCTGGTAATCAACGATTCCGAAAATGGCGTCGGCGCAAAGCGGGCGAGGTCACGGATGCCGATGGTGACGCCACCCTCGTCCGCACAGCGTTTGCAAAAATCGCGCACATTGTTCTCGGCTTCGGCCAAGCCCGCTGCATCGGGATTGCGCAGATCGAGCGTCGCGACCACGCGCTCCGGCACGACATTCACATTGTTGGGATCGAAGCGAATGAAACCCATATTGGCGAGTTGGCCGGGGATGGCTTTTGTTACTTCATGGGCGTGGGCGTTGATGCGCGCGGCAGCGAGGCCGGCGTCCCGGCGATAGGCCATTGGCGTCGTGCCGGCATGGTTGGGCTGACCTTCAATGGTCAATTCGAGCCAGGTTATGCCTTGCACACCTGTCACTGCGCCGATGCCGCCGCCTTCGCGGTCGAGCACCGGCCCCTGCTCGATATGCAGTTCCAGATAGGAATGGGCGGCCAGAAATCCGGGCGGCTCCGGCCCTTCGTAGCCGATGCGGCGTAATTCATCGCCGACCCTCAAACCCTCTGTGTCGCAGGCGTTTCTTGCATCGGCCAGTGACAATTGTCCGGCCCAGACACAGGAGCCAAACATATCGGGTTGAAAGCGGGCTCCTTCCTCATTGGTGAAGGCGATCACGGCCATGTCGCGCGGGGGTGTAATCTGCGCATCGCGCAGCGCTGCCAGCACTTCCAGTCCGGCGATGACGCCATACGCGCCGTCATATTTCCCGCCGGTCGCAACGGTGTCGATGTGTGAACCCATAATCAGGGCCGGGCCAGCGTGCGCGCCTTTCAAAACGCCGACAATGTTGCCAATGGCGTCGATCTGCACCGTGAGTCCGAGCGCGCGCATTTCTTCAACCAGCCAATCGCGGCCCTGCTTGTCCTCATCGGTCAGTGCCAGCCTGCGGCAGCCGCCATCGGGCGTCGCGCCGATATGCGCCAGCGCCATCAGGCGACTCATCAGCCGCGCGCCATCAATCCGCAGATTGCCGTGTTTCATATGCTGTCCTGCGCGCTCAATCCGGTTCGCGCACGCCCTTCTGCTCGACAATGCGGCGATATTGTTCCGGCTCCCGGTGCCGCTCGAAATTGAACACCCATTTCTTGTAGCTCGTGACGAGATCAAGGTCGCAACGCGCGACGATCAACTCATCACCTGTCGTTTGCGCCTGCGCGACAATTTCGCCGGTTGGCGCGATAATGCAGCTGCCGCCGATCAAATCGCACCCTTCTTCGAAACCCGCCTTGGCGACGCCAACGACCCATGTGCCGTTCTGATAAGCACCGGCCTGCATCACAAGCTGGTTGTGAAAATAGCCGAGCCGGTCCTGCTCGGGCGAAGGCGGGTTGTGGTAGGGCGTGTTGTAGCCGAGCAGGATCATTTCCACGCCCTGCAGGCCCATAACGCGGTAGCTTTCCGGCCAGCGCCGGTCGTTGCAGATCATTTGGCCGAACAGGCCGCGCTGCAAATCCTCGCCAGCGCGCGCCACGGGCCATGACAGATCGCCGACTTCGAAATAGCGTTTTTCCAGATGCTGGAACACGCGCCACGGCTCATGTTCACGATGGCCGGGCAAATGGATTTTCCGATAGCGGGCGATAATCGCGCCAGATTTATCGACAATGATTTGCGTGTTGAAACGGCGAATGCGGCCATCCTGCACGGTTTTTTCGGCATAGCCGAAGGAAAAGGCGAGCTTCAGCGCGCGCGCCGCTTCAAACAAGGGTGCGGTTTCGTTCGACGGCATGGCCGATTCAAAGAAGCTGTCGATCTCCGCCTGATCTTCCATGTACCAGCGCGGGAAAAAGGTCGTCAGAGTCAATTCGGGGAACACCACGAGATCGCAGCGGTTGTGCGCAGCCTGCTGCATCAGCGCAATCATGCGGGACACAACCTCGGCGCGGCTATGCCGGCGCTGGATCGGTCCCATCTGGGCTGCGCCGACAGTGATCACTCTGCTCATGATGGTGAACCCGCCTTTATGATTTCTTCGGCGCTCTTGCCAACGATGTCGCGATATACGGCGGCATCAGTCGCGCCTTCGGTGCCGAACACCAACACGCGCGATTGTTCATTGATCCGCAATGCCGCGCGCATGGCCGGATCAGCGGCGGCATGACGGAAGCCGGCAAGACCGGCAACGCCGGATTCCCCGCCGACGATGCCATGATCAGCCAGATCGCGCATGGATTGTGCTGCCATCGCATCGGTGATCGTCATGAACGCGTCCGCGCCGGGCTGGAGGATTTGCCAGGCGAGGATGGAGGGTTCGCCGCAGGCCAGGCCAGCCATGATGGTTTCGAGATCGCCGCCGACGGTCCGTAACGTGTGGGCGCGGGCACTGTCGAACAGGCAGGCTGCCGTCACCGGCTCGACCACCGTAAAAATCGGCCGCGAGGCGCCGTGTGTTTCCCAGTAATAGGACAGCAACGCCGCCGCGAGGCCGCCCACGCCACCCTGCACGAACACATGGGTCGGGCTGGCCGCTTGCGCCGCCGCCTCCATCGCCATGACAGCATAGCCCTGCATGACATCCTTGGGCACGTCCTCGTATCCGGGCCATGAGGTATCGGAGACTATGTGCCAGCCATTTTTCGCTGCAGCAGCCGTGGAGGCGCGCACCGCGTCATCATAAGTGCGGCCTTCGCGCACAACCGTCGCGCCGAGCGCTGCAATGGCGCCGGCGCGGCCGGAGCTCACCGTCTCATGGACATAAATCACGGCCTTGATGCCGGCGCGGCGGGCGCCCCACGCAACAGCGCGGCCATGATTGCCGTCCGTCGCACAGGTCACGGTGAGGCCGGTGCGGCCCAGCCGGTTCACCAGACGCTCCACCGCGTAAGCGCCGCCGAGGCCCTTGAATGCCTTGAGCGCGAACCGGTGTCCCTCGTCCTTGTAGGAGACCGACGCAATTTTGCACTCCGCTGCAATAAATTCCAGCGACCGCAACGGGGTAGGCGCATATCCATCCCACGCTGCGATCGCCGCCTGCGCGGCGCGCGCGCCTTGCAAGGAGAGAATGGATTGCAGCGCAGCATCGTACGGTGCTGCAGTGCGCTGTTCCAGATTCAGGAAAAAGCCTGGCGAAGTGTTTGTCATCACGCCGGAGTGTCGGCGCGTGCGGCTGTCACCGTCAAGCGCCCGCGTATGCCCGGAGGGCCGTCTGCACTTGCGAAATTTGCATTGGCAGGGTGAACGAGACTCGCTAGCGTTGCTGGATCAGGTGCTGCCTGCCTGGTACTGAGGAGATGCTGATGCGGATTTTTGCTGCTTCGCTCGCGACCGAGACGAATACCTTCTCGCCGATCCCGACGAACCGCGCTAATTTCGAAGCATCGGCGTATTTTCCCCCCGGCCAGCATCCTGATCGTGCGACGCATACGACGGCGCCGCTTTATGTGGCGCGCCAGCGCGCCCGCCAGGAAGGTTTTACGCTGATCGAAGGCTCCTGTTTCTGGGCGGAACCGTCCGGAACGTGCGCGCAGGCTTCTTATGAAGACATGCGCGATGAAATCCTTGCCCAGTTGCGCGCTGCAATGCCAGTCGATGGGGTGCTGCTTGGCCTGCATGGCGCCTTCGTCGCCCATGGTTATGATGATTGCGAGGGCGACATCATCGCGCGCGTGCGGGACATTGTCGGCCCGTCAGTGCCTATCGGGGTGGAGCTTGATCCGCATTGCCATCTGACGGAAAAACGCGTGCAACTGGCGGATATCATCATCATCTACAAGGAATATCCGCATATCGATTTTGTCGAGCGGGCAGAAGAACTTGTCGGGCTGATCGTGAAAACCATCCGCGGCCAGATCAAGCCCGTGATGTCGCTTTATGATTGCCGGATGATTGAGCTGGTGCCGACGACGCGCGAACCGGGACGGTCGTTTGTCGATCGCATGAGTGCGCTGGAAGGCAAGGATCATGTGCTCTCGATTTCGCTGGCGCATGGCTTTCAGCAGGGCGATGTGCCGGAAATCGGCTCGCGCGTGCTGGTCGTCACCAACAATGCGAAAGCGACTGGCGATGCGCTGGCGCGCAAGCTGGGTGAAGAATTCCGTGCGCTCAAAGGCTCGTTTGCGCCGCCGCTGGTGGCGCTCGACGATGCGCTGGATCGCGCACTCGCCGCGCCTGCCGGCAAGCCGGTCGTGCTTGGCGATTCCTCGGACAATGCCGGTGGCGGAGCAGCTTCTGATAACACCAATGTGCTGCGCCGCATGCTGGAGCGCGGGATCGACAATGCGGCCATTGGGCCGATCTGGGATCCCGTCGCCGTTGGATTTTGTCACACCGCAGGGGTCGGTGCGACCATTCCCCTGCGCTTTGGTGGCAAGGCAGCGGCCACCTCCGGTACGCCTGTCGATGGCGAGGTGACCATTATCGGCCTGGCGAAAAACGCCGTTCAAAGTTTTGGCACAGCCAAGGTGCCGATCGGCGATGTCGCCGGCATCCGCATCGGCGGGGTCGAGGTGGCGCTGATCTCGCACCGTTCGCAAGCGCTGGGACTGGAAATTTTCACCAGCGTCGGCATCGACCCGACGAAGAAGAAGGTGATCAACGTCAAGTCCACCAACCATTTTCATGCCGCCTATGGACCGATTGCGCAGGAGGTCATCTACACCGATGGCGGCGGACCTTCGCATATCGATGTGCGGAAATATCCCTACAAAAAAATCATGCGGCCCTTGTGGCCGCATGATCCGCTTCCTGATGGGCGCTTGCTGATATGAGCAAGGGCACAGGCCATTTATCTGTGGCTCCATCCCTGAAGCTGAAACTGCTTTTCTCACGCATGTCATCATTCGCCGCAGGAGGGCGTTGACCATGAGATCCAACCGTCGTCAGTTCATGCAGGGCACACTCGCTGCCGGTGCTCTTGTGGCCAATCCCGGCCTGCTGCGTGCGCAAGGCACGCCATCCGCCGCGCGGACCATTCGCGCCGTTATGCATGGCGATTTGCGCGTATTCGATCCGATCTGGACGACGGCGAACATTACTTCATACCATGCGGCGATGGTGTATGACACGCTGTTCGGCACCAATGACAAATACGAACCGCAACCGCAGATGATATCCAAGTGGAGTCTTTCGGATGACCGCAAGACCTACACCTTCGAGTTGCGCGACGGACTGAAATTCAGCGACGGCACACCGGTAACTGCCAAGGATTGTGTGGCCTCGATCCGGCGCTGGATGGCGCGCGATGGCGGCGGCATGCACATGGCTTTGCGTCTGGCTGATACGCCGGTCAAGGATGACAAGACGTTCCAGTGCGTGATGAAGGAACCCTATTCGCTGCTGATTGAGTGGCTGGCAAAAGCAGGCACCAATGTCTGCTATGTCATGCGCGAAAAGGAAGCGCAGACGGATCCGATGCAGCAGATTCAGACCATTATCGGGTCCGGGCCATTCCTGTTCAACCAAGGTGCAGTCGTTCAAGGCCAGCGCTATGTCTACGACAAGAACCCGAATTACGTGCCGCGCAGCGAGCCTGCCAGCCATACATCCGGCGGCAAGGTTGTGAATGTTGACCGGGTTATTTTTGAAAACATCGCCGATGAGGCGACGGCCATCGCAGCCCTGCGCGCCGGGGAAATCGACTTCATCGAATATCCGAATGTCGATCTGATCGATACGCTGAGCGGCGATCCTGACATCAAGCTCGAAGTTCTCAACAAGCAAGGCCAAATGGGATGGGCGCGGCTGAATTTCCTGCATCCGCCCTTTAACAATGTGAAGGCGCGGCAAGCGATGCTGCATCTCATTCACCCCACAGAGGTGATGAAAGCGACATTCGGCAACGAAAAATATTTCCGTGGCTGCCATTCCCTGTTTGGCATGGGCACGCCGATGGAGAATGACGCCAATATCGGCTGGTACACAGGCAAGCAGAATTTCGACAAGGCGCGTCAGCTGATCAAGGAATCCGGTTATGACGGGCGCGATGTTGTGGTGTTGCAGGCAACCAACATCGCCTACATGAAAAATGCCGCCGAACTGATCGCACAATGGATGCGGGAGGCAGGCTTCAAAGTGTCCTTGCAGGCCTCCGACTGGGGCGGCGTTGTTACGCGGCGTGCCGTGAAGTCGGCGCCGGAAGCGGGGCAGGGCGGCTGGAACGTGTTTTTCACCTCTGCATCCGTCAATGCCTTCGGCAATCCCGTTGGCCTTTCCGGCCATGCGGCGAATGGCGAAAAGGGCTGGTTCGGCTGGCCCTCAGACGAGAAGCATGAGCAGCTGCGCGACAAGTGGGCCGCAGCGGCAACCGATGCGGAACGCAAGGCAGTGGCGCGCGAAATTCAGGAGAATGCCTGGAATTTTGTGCCGCATGCCTATTATGGGCAATGGACACAGCCGGCGGCTCTGCGCAAACTTTCCGGGATGATTGGCATGCCCGAGCTTGTGCCGTTCTGGAATGTGAAAAAAGGTTGAGGCAAAGACGCGCGGCTGATTCTGCGTCAGCCGCGCTCATATCCGGTGTCTGCGCCAATGAGGGATAGGAAACTGACGAGACCATCGCTACATGCGACGCGATTGCATCCGCATAGGCCAAGCGGATGCTAGGCTATATCCTGCGCCGTCTGGCCTCGACCGTGCTTGTCATGGGGCTAGTCGGCGTGTTCGTCTTTTTGCTGCTGCATCTGTCAGGTGGTGATCCGGCCGCCATTATTGCCGGTGATAACGCTACACCGCAACAGATCGAAGAAATCCGCAGGAAACTTGGTCTTGATGACCCCTTGCCATCACAATTCTGGCGCTGGCTTGTGGCCGTGCTGCATGGTGATCTCGGCGTGTCGATTTTTTCAAATACGCCGGTTACGGAATTGATCGCGCAACGGCTGGCGCCAACCGTTTCACTGGCAATCCTGACAATGACATTTGCTGTCATTCTGGCTGTGACGGCGGGTGTGCTGGCGGCGTGGAAAGCCGGCAGCGTTATCGATCGCATTCTCATGGGTTTCTCGGTTCTTGGATTTTCCGTGCCAGTCTTCGTTGTCGGCTATGTGCTGATTTATATTTTTGCCATACAGCTGCGCTGGCTGCCCGTGCAGGGCTACAAGCCGTTGAGCGAAGGTGTGTGGCCGTGGTTTCAGAATCTTATTCTGCCGATGGTGACGCTGGGCATGGCTTATGTTGCGCTGATCGCGCGCATCACTCGCACATCCATGCTTGATGTGCTGGCGGAGGATTATATCCGCACCGCCAAAGCCAAGGGCGTCGCGACCCGCACCATGCTGATCAAGCACGCTCTGAAAAACGCTGGCGTGCCGATCATTACCGTGATCGGTATTGGCATTGCATTGCTGATCGGCGGTGTTGTCATCACGGAGACGGTTTTCAACATCCCCGGCATTGGACGGTTGGTGGTCGATGCCATTGCGAAACGCGACTATCCGATCATTCAGGGTGTGATCCTGATTTTTTCCGGCGTTTATGTCGTGGTCAATCTGCTTGTCGATCTCAGCTACACGCTGATCGATCCAAGGATCCGGTATTGATGAGCGTCGCGGCTGAAACCTCTCCGGTTGTTGGGCACACTCCGCCGCGCGGTGTCTGGCGCTTCATCCGTCGTAATCCCACCATGACGATTGGTGCGGTGATTCTGATTGCTGCGATTGGCCTCACGCTCCTGGCGCCAATTTTTGCCGGCGATCCCCTGTTGAAGGCGCCATCACGCCGGTTGCAGGGGCCGTCAGCACAATTCTGGTTCGGAACGGATCACCTCGGCCATGATATTTTTGCCCGCACCATTTACGGCGCCCGCGTGTCGCTCATTGTCGGCTTGAGCGTGGCCACGCTTTCAATCCTGTTCGGGCTGTTGATTGGGCTGATGGCCGGCTATTACAAGTTGGTGGATGCGGTTGTGATGCGGCTGATGGATGGGCTGATGTCAATTCCTGCCATTCTGCTGGCGATTGCGCTGGTCGCACTTAACCGCGGCAGTGTGTTCATCGTCATTGCCGCCATCACCATTCCGGAAATTCCGCGCGTGGTGCGACTGGTGCGCTCTATTGTTCTGGGTGTGCGCGAGCAGCCTTTTGTGGAGGCGGCGGTGGCCGGAGGCGCACGGCAGCTCAAGATTATTGTGCGCCACATCATGCCCAGCACATTTTCGCCGCTGATCGTGCAGGCGACGTATATTTGCGCCTCGGCGATTCTGGTCGAGGCGTCACTGTCTTTTCTGGGTGCCGGCGTGCCGCCAGATATCCCCAGCTGGGGCAACATGATTGCGTCAAGCCGGCTTTATCTGGCTCGCGCGCCGTGGACCGTGTTCTATCCGGCGGCAGCACTCGCGCTGGTGGTTTTGGCCGTTAATTTGCTGGGCGACGGCCTGCGCGACCGGCTCGATCCACGCCTGTCACGGCGGATGTGAGCATGAGCGCGTTGCTGTCCGTTCGTGATCTGGAAACTCATTTCTTCAATGAAGAAGGCATAACGCGCGCTGTTGGGGGGCTGTCCTTCGACATTGCACCGGGAGAGACGCTTGGCATCGTCGGAGAATCTGGCTGCGGCAAGAGCGTGACGGCGCTGTCGGTGATGCAGCTTTTGCCAGCAGGTCTGGGTCGGACTGTCGGCGGGCAGGTGCTGTTCGATGGCGTCGATCTCCTGAACCTTTCTGAAGAGGAGATGCGGGCCATCCGCGGCAATCGAATCGCGATGATTTTTCAGGAGCCGATGACGAGCCTCAATCCGGTGCTGACCATCGGGACGCAAATTGCCGAGGCGGTGCGTATTCATCAGGGGGCCGATGAAAAGGCTGCGCGGCAGCGGGCGCTCGACATGCTGACGCTGGTGCGGATTCCCGACGCTGGCAAGCGGCTGGACGATTATCCGCACCAGTTTTCCGGTGGCATGCGGCAGCGCGTGATGATCGCGATGGCCTTGGCGTGCAGCCCTCGCCTGCTGATCGCGGATGAGCCGACGACTGCGCTTGACGTGACCATTCAGGCGCAAATCCTCAAGCTCATTGTCGATCTCAAGGAACGCACCGGCGCAGCGGTGATCATGATCACGCATGATCTTGGTGTTGTTGCGGAAACCTGCCAGCGCGTCATCGTGATGTATGCCGGCAAGAAGATCGAGGAGGCGCCGGTGGAGGCGCTGTTCGATGCGCCGCTGCACCCTTACACGCGCGGGTTGCTAGCCTCAATTCCGCGTGTCGGCGGCAAGAGTGGAGCACGGCTCAACGAAATTCCCGGCATCGTGCCCTCGCTGCGTGAGCCGATTGCAGGCTGCGCGTTCGCGCCGCGTTGTCCGTTAGCGCATGACCGTTGCCGGACTGAGCCGCCGGCCTTGCGGGAAATTGATGCCGGACACTGGGCTGCCTGCCATGTGGCCGAGCAGGCGTTAGGGCGTGTATCGGCTGGAGCATCGCCATGACGGACGTGGTGCTGCGTGTCGAAAATCTCAGCAAGCATTTTCCGGTGCGGCGCGGTTTGCTGAAGCGTGAGGTTGCTTCGGTGAAGGCCGTCGATGGCGTGTCTTTCGCGCTGGCTGCGGGAACGACGCTGTGTGTTGTCGGTGAATCCGGTTGCGGAAAATCAACGGTTGGGCGGCTGGTGATGCGGTTGATTGAGCCGACAGGCGGGCGCATCACCCTGCATGGCGAGGATATCACCGGCCTGTCGGCCGAAGCGGTGCGTCCGTTCCGGCAGAAGGTGCAGATGGTGTTTCAGGATCCGTTTGCCTCGCTCAATCCACGCCTGCGCGCCGGGACGATTGTTGGTGAGCCGCTGGAAAATTTCGGCGGCCATGACAGCAAGGCGCGGCGCGAGCGGGTGGAGTGGCTGTTCGCCAAGGTCGGCCTGCGCGCCGATGCGATGCAGAAATTTCCGTTTGAATTTTCCGGCGGGCAGCGGCAACGGCTGGGCATCGCGCGGGCGCTGGCGCTGTCGCCATCCGTCATCGTGGCGGATGAGCCGGTGTCGGCGCTTGATGTGTCTGTGCAGGCGCAGGTGCTCAACCTGTTGATGGATTTGCAGGCGGAGATGCGGCTAGCCTATCTGTTCATCTCGCACGATCTCGGGGTGGTTGAGCATATCGGCGATCATATCGCAGTGATGTATCTGGGCCGTATCGTTGAGATGGCGCCAAAAAAATCCCTGTTCGCCACACCCCGACATCCCTACACGCGCGCGCTTTTGTCGGCTGCACCGGTGCCTGATCCGCGCGCGAAGCGCGAGCGCATTTTGCTGGAAGGCGATGTGCCGTCACCACTCAACCCGCCGCCGGGTTGCGCCTTTCACACGCGTTGCCCGTTCGCGTTCGACCGCTGCAAGGTGGAGACGCCGCGGCTGCAGGCGATCGGTGACAATCACGTCAGCGCCTGTCACCTGACCGAGAATGGCTGACCGGCTCAGCCGCTCTTTTTCGGAAATTTCGCGCCGCGCTTCGGGTGCCACCATTTCCCCTTCAGCACCACGCCTTCACTGACGATCTTGCGGTCGCCGATGAGGTGTTCGCCGACCACATCGACATAGTCGAACTTGCCTTGCTTGACCGTGAGGATCGTTGCATCGCCGAGCGAGCCGACTTTCAGCGAGCCATATTCCATGCGCTTCAGCGCAATCGCTGCATTGAGTGTCGAACATTTCACGACGTCCGCAAGGTCCATGCCGAGGCAAAGGAATTTCGACATGGTCGTAACCTGATCGAAGGCCGGCCCGTCGATGCAGAGCTGATGCACGTCTGATGAAATCACATCCGGCGGAAAACCGTTTGCCAGCATGGCGCGGGCAGTCTTGAAGGCGAAGGATCCCTTGCCGTGGCCGATGTCGAAGATGACGCCGCGCTTGCGGGCGGCGAGCACAGCCGGCTTCACCGTTCCTTGCGCGGTCGCCGGCGCGTTGGGGAAGGGGCGGAAGGCGTGAGTCAGCACGTCGCCCGGCCGCAACATGCCGATGACCTCTTCATAGGATGGCGGCGGATGGTCGATGTGGCACATCAAAGGCATACCCACCTCGTCCGCCACCTGTAGCGCCATATTAAGCGGCGCTGTGCCCTGATCGCCGGAGGAATGACGGCCGACGCGGACCTTGATGCCGACAATCAGATCGCGGTTCTTGTCCGCCACCTCGGCGCATTCCGCCGGGGCCATCAGGCGCAGATCCTCGCTTTCGCCGACCATCACGGTTTTGGAAAAGCCGTAGATGCCGGCGAAGGAGACGTGCAGATAGGCGAGAATGCGCGCCTCGCTGCGCTCGATCACATGCTTGCGAAAGCCGGCCCAGTTGCCGGGACCGGCGCTGCCGGTATCAACAGACGTCGTCACGCCAGAGGTGCGGCAGAACTCATCGGCGTCGATGCCGAGCGATGTGCCGCCCCAATAGACATGGGTGTGCAGGTCGATCAGGCCCGGCGTGACAATATACCCGCTGACATCCCGCACCTCGGTCTGGGGGCCTGCTTTGAGGTTTTTGCCGAAGCCGGACACCTTGCCATCGCGAAATGCGACATCGGCAATGCCGTCATGGTTCTGGGAGGGATCAATGATCCGCGCGCCGGTGAGAATGAGATCGTGCATCGGGATAGGCCAAATCCTTGCCGGGCTGGTGATGCGCCCTGCCGTCACGATGCCGGGGAAGGGTGGCCCTGTCTATTGCCTGCCGCGAGGGTCGCGGCTGCGCGCTGTGCGGGGGTTGGGCACACGGCCCTGTCATCGCCGTTTAGGCTGTTCCCTGGGGAATATCGACAGCCTAACGACCGAGGGTTAATGATGCCGTGTGGAATGAGCTGGACCAGCGGCAAGGTTGGCGCCCATCGCGCCACTGCGCAGGGGCTTCGTCCCGCATTTGGAGATGTTGATTTGAAAGCGCCAGCTTATTTGCGTGAGGGCATTCTCGCTGCTTTTCTGAAAAAGGCCCGCCATGCACTCATGGCCATCGGCCTGTTTTCCGGCGTTATCAACCTGCTGATGCTCACCGGCTCGTTGTTCATGCTGCAAATCTACGATCGGGTGATGACCAGCCGCAGCGTGCCGACGCTGGTGGCGCTTCTGGGCGTGGTGATCTTCCTGTTCGCTATTCAAGCTGTGCTGGAAACGGTGCGCGTGCGCCTGCTGGCGCGGCTGGGGCGGCAGCTCGACGAAGCCTTGGCCGTCCCGTCCTACCGCTCCGCCATTTCGCTGTCGCTGGTGGCCACGGAGTCTGGTCAACGGCCCGATCCGATCCGCGATCTGGACTCAGTGCGAACCTTCATGGGCAGTAACGGGCCAGTGGCGCTGTTCGATCTGCCCTGGGTGCCGCTCTACATCATCATCACCTTTTTGTTCCATCCCTTGCTGGGCTGGCTCACGGTCGGTGGCGCTGCCTTTGTGACCGCGCTGGCGATCTGGGGCGAATTCCGCTCGCGCGATCTGAATGCGCGCGTCACCGCAGCCGCGGCGCAGCGGCAGGCGATGGTCGATGGCAGCAAGCGCAATGCCGAAGTGCTGGCAACGATGAATCTGGCAGCTCGCCTTGAAGGCGTGTTCGAGAAATCGAATGACCGCTTCATTGCCGTGCAGCAGACGAGCGTCGACGCTGTGTCGGGCATCAGCGCCTCCGTGCGCGCCATCCGCATGCTGCTGCAATCCCTCGTGCTGGCGCTCGCGGCCTATCTGGCGATCAAACAGGAGATCAGCGCGGGTACGATTATCGCGGCCTCGATCCTGTCGTCGCGCGCGCTGGCGCCTATCGATGCGGCGGTGTCGCAATGGCGGTTGTTTGTCGGTGCCCGGCAGGCCCTGACTCGGCTGCGCAAGGCATTGACGCTGACGCAGACAACGCCGCCGGATACGGAATTGCCAGTGCCGCGCGCAAGTTTTGAAATCGAAGGCGGATTTATCGCTGCGCCGGGCATGCAGCGTCCCATTGTCAATAATGTCAGCTTCCGCGCTGTCGCTGGCGATGGCATCGGCGTGATCGGCCCGTCCGGTTCCGGCAAGACGACGCTGGCGCGGGCCTTGACCGGCATCTGGCCGTTGCTGCGTGGCAAGGTGATGCTGGATGGCGCGCCGCTCAGCCAATATTCGCCAGAGGCGCTGGGACGCGCGCTCGCCTATTTGCCGCAGGATGTCGACCTGTTTGAAGGAACGATTGCCGATAATATCGCCCGCTTCGATCCAGAGCGTACGGACGAGAAAATTGTCAGCGCCGCGAAGCTGGCGCATGTCCATGATCTCATCCTGAAATTTCCGCAGGGCTATGACACCATTATCGGCGATGGCGGTATCAAGCTCTCGGCAGGGCAGCGGCAGCGCATCGGTCTGGCGCGCGCGCTCTATGGCGATCCCTTTGTCGTTGTGCTCGATGAACCCTATTCCAATCTCGATGGCGAAGGCGACGCTGCGCTTAACGAAGCGCTGGCGGGCATCAAGCGGCGCGGCGGCATCTTTGTCCTGATTGCGCACCGGCGCAGTGCGATCCGGCAGGTCGACAAGCTGGTGGCGATCATGGAGGGCATGCAGACAGCCTTTGGTCCGCGCGATCAGGTGCTGGCAAAGCTGGCGGACATGGGCCGGATGGGCGCGTCCGCGCCTCCTTCTGGAGCGGCCGCGCGTGGCGCGCCGATTCAGACCTCATCCGTGGCCCCGGCAACGCTGAAGGTGGTGAGCGATGTCAAACGCGACTGAAGAATTGCGCAGCAGCGACGACGTGCAGCGCTCCGTGCGCCGCCATATTCTGTTCGGACTGGCTGTGGCTGTGGGCCTGTTTGGCGGCACATTGCTCTGGTCGGCTGTCACGGAAATCGCTGGCGCTGTCGTGGCGCCGGGCGTTGTCGCCGTGGAGAGCAGCGCCAAGAAAGTGCAGCATCCGGAAGGCGGCATTATTGCGAAACTGAATGTGCGCGAGGGCGACCGTGTGCAGGCGGGCGATGTGGTGGCGCGGCTTGATGACACGCAGCTGAAGGCCAGCCTCGCCATTGTCACCAAGGCGCTGAACGAGATGACCGCACTCGAAGCGCGGCTGATGGCGGAACGTGACGGCGCTTCGGCAGTGACGTTTCCTGCAACGCTGGTCGAAGCGGCCGCAAGCAATCCCGAAGCGGCGGCGTCGATGGCCGGGCAGAAAACAATTTTTGAAAGCCGCCGCACTGCGCGCGACAGTGCCCGCACGCAGTTGCGCGAACAGATCACGCAACTTGAATCCGGCATCACCGGCCTGACCACGCAACAGGAAGCGCGCGAGCAGGAACTGCAGCTTATCGAGGTTGAACTGAAAGGCGTGCGCGACCTTTTTGCGAAGAATCTCGTGCCGATTGCGCGGGTCAATGCGCTGGAGCGTGACCGGGCACGCATTTCCGGTGACCGTGGCAAACTGATTGCCGATATTGCTGCTTCTCGCAGCACCATTTCGGAGAAGAGAATTCAGATCTTGCGGCTGGAAGATGATTTCCGTTCCGAAGTGGTGCGTGAGCTTGCCGATGTGCGCAACAAGATCAACGAGGTTGTCGAGCGCAAGGTGTCGTCGGAGGATCGGCTGGCGCGTGTCGATATCAAGGCGCCTGCATCTGGCCAAATTCACCAACTCAATGTGTTTACCGTTGGCGGCGTCATCGGCAATGGCGAAGCGATCATGATGGTGGTGCCTGACAACGACAAACTGGTGGTCGATGCGCAGGTCGAGCCGCAGGATATTGAAAATATAACTGTCGGGCAAAAGGCGAATGTGCATTTTACAGCCTTCGCGGACCGTAACCTGCGTGAAACAACAGGCGAAGTGCTCACCGTTTCGCCGGACCTGGTCGAAGATGCGGCCACGCGGCGGAAGTTCTACCGCATCAAGCTCGCTGTCACCGCGCCGGTCACCGCCGAGGGCCGGATGATGACTCTCGTGCCGGGCATGCCGGTTGAAAGCTATATCAACAAGGGCGACCGCACGGTGCTGGCCTATCTGCTCAAGCCGATGCGTGACCAGTTCCGTCGCGTATGGCGCGAATAGCGCCTGAGGTCAGGCGCTGCGGCGACGCACGCCGGCAATGACATCGCGGACGCTCAGCACGCCAACAAGCGCGCCATCCTGCATGACCGGCACATGGCGGATGCGTTTTTCGTCCATCACACCGCAGAGATGATCCAGCGTATCGCCGAGCGTGCAGGAAATGACGGCGATGGTCATCACCGCGCCGAGTTTCATGGACATGGCAGCCGGGCCGTGCGTGTCGAGCAGGCGGACGACATCGCGCTCGGAAAACATACCGACCACGACATGCCCCTCGGTAGCGCAGGCATCGGTGACGACCAGCGCCCCGACGCGTTCCTTCGCCATCATTGTGATGGCATCCTTCACAGTCTCGCTCATGCGAATGGTGATGATGCGCCGGCCACCCTTGGAATCTGATGGCTGCTGGCGAAGCAAGTCGGCAACTGTTTCTACCGCACGCAGTGGCAGGACCGGAGCGGCAGCGCTAACGGGATTGAGTGCTGCACCCATGACGAACCTCCAGTGGCTGCATGCTCTTTGGCATGCCACATACCAGCTTAGCCTTCAGCCTTTCCGTGTCAATGGCGTTGCGTCACTTCGCATAAAAATTGGGTGCGGATAGCCGCGATGTGGTCATCCGCAAGAGGTGCGTGGCTGGCCGCTACTCGGCGGCGACCGCGTGCGCCGGCAGCTTTTCGATCCGTGCTGCGCAGTATTTGAACTCGGGGATTTTTCCCATCGGATCGAGTTGCGGGTTGGTGAGGAAATTGGCCGGCGCTTCGGCGAAGCAGAAGGGAATAAACAGCATGCCTTCCGCCACATCGCGATCCTGACGGACGCGCAATGTGACTTCGCCGCGACGGGTTGCGATCCGGACAAATTCTCCCGGCGCAATATCCAGTTTGCGCATATCGTGGCGGTTCATCCCGACAATCGCTTCAGGCTCCAGCGCATCCAACTGTGATGCGCGGCGCGTCATCGCGCCGGTGTGCCAATGTTCGAGCAGGCGGCCCGTGGTGAGCACCATCGGATATTCCGCATCGGGCACTTCATCCGGCGCGCGCAATTCTGCCGGCGTGATTTTTGCGCGGCCCGATGCGGTTGGAAAGGCGTTGACGAAGATAATATCATTTCCGGGCTTGTCAGGCGCCGGGCAAGGATAGGTAACCACATCCTCCCGCTCCAGCCGGTCCCACGTGATGTTTTTCAGCGAGGGCATGACCTGCGTCATTTCTGCAAAGACATCGGAAACATGGGCATAATTCCACGCAAGGCCGATGCGGTGAGCCAATTCCTGCACCAGCTCCCAATCCTGCCGCGCTTCACCGGGCGGCGGCACAACGGGCCGGCCAATCTGCACCTGCCGGTTGGTATTGGTAAAGGTGCCCCATTTTTCTGCGTGCGCAGATGCCGGCAGCACTACATCGGCGTGCCAAGCGGTTTCGGTGAGAAAAATATCCTGCACGACGAGATGCTCCAGCGTCGCCAGCGCCTTGCGCGCATGGTTCTGGTCGGGGTCTGACATCGCGGGATTTTCACCCATGATGTACATGCCCTTGATCTCGCCATGCTCGATGGCGTGCATGATTTCAACGACGGTCAAACCGCGCTTTGCATCAAGCGTCGTGCCCCAGACATTCTCATACAGGCCGCGAATGTCGTTGTTCTCAACCGATTTATAATCAGGGAAAAACATCGGGATCAGGCCGGCATCGGATGCGCCCTGCACATTATTCTGGCCGCGCAGCGGATGCAGACCGGTGCCGGGACGTCCGATCTGGCCCGTGGTCAGAGCGAGTGCAATCAGGCAACGCGAATTATCAGTGCCATGGGTGTGCTGCGAGACACCCATGCCCCAGAAAATAATCGACGCGCTGGATTTGGCGTAAAGCCGCGCTACTTCGCGGATGGTGCCGGCGGCAATGCCGCAGAGTGGCTCCATCGCCTCCGGAGAATAACTCTGCACGCTAGCCTTCAACGCCTCGAAGCCTTCGGTATGAGCCTGCACATATTGCACATCGACGAGATTCTCATTGACGATGACGTGCAGCATGGCATTGAGCAGCGCCACATCGGTGCCGGGCTTGAATTGCAGCACATGGCTGGCGTGACGGCCCAGGCCCTGATTTTGGCCGCGCGGATCCATGACAATGAGTTTCGCGCCGCGTTTGGCGGCTGCCTTGATATAGGTCGCCGCAACGGGGTGATTTTCCGCGGGCCTTGCACCGATGACGATCATCACCTCCGCATCCTTGGCGGCGGTGAAGGGCGCGCTCACTGCACCGGAATTCAACCCTTCCATCAATGCTGCGACGGACGAGGCATGGCATAACCGCGTGCAGTGATCGACGTTGTTGGTGCCAAAGCCCTGCCGAATCAATTTCTGGAAGAGATAGGCTTCTTCATTGGATCCCTTGGCGGAGCCGAAACCGGCGAGCGCCTTGCCGCCATCACGGGTATGAATTTTCTTGAGGCCTGATGCTGCGCGTTCCAGCGCCTCTTCCCATGTCGCCTCGCGAAAAACGCTCCACGGATTGGCAGGATCGACTTGCATCACCGCGTCCTTGCCCACGCCTTCTTTGCGGATCAGCGGTTTCGTCAGGCGATGGGGATGATGAATATAGTCGAAGCCGAAGCGGCCCTTGACGCAGAGCCGGTTATTGTTGGCAGGCCCATCGCGGCCATCGACGTAAAGAATTTCGTTGCCCTTGATATGTGCGGTGGTCTGGCAGCCGACGCCGCAATAGGGGCAAACCGTATCAACGCTGTGGGTGGGATATTCGACGCGCACATTGTTGGCGTCGAGCAGCTTCGATTCCATGAGCGCGCCAGTGGGGCAGACCTGCACGCATTCACCGCAAGCCACGCAGGTGGATTCGCCCATTCCCTCATCAAAATCGAAAATTACCTTTGCGTCATGACCGCGATAGGCCATGCCGATGACCTCGTTCGATTGCACCTCGCGGCAGGCACGCACGCACAGGCCACACTGGATGCAGGCATCGAGATTGACGGCGATGGCGGAATGGCTGCGGTCAGGTTGCGGCCGCCTATCGTTCGAGGGAAAGCGGCTGGTCGTGGTGACGCCCATGGCGCCGACCCAGTTCCAGAATTTCGACTGGTCGTCATGGGCTTGCTCTGGCTGCGGCTGATCGGCGACGAGCAGCTCGAACACGAGCGCGCGGCCTTTGCTGGCACGCTCGCTTTGTGTTTTTACCTTCATGCCCGGCGTCGGCTGGCGCACGCAGGACGCCGCCAGCACGCGCTCGCCCTCAATTTCGACCACGCAGGCGCGGCAATTGCCATCGGCGCGATAGCCCGGTGCATCATGCCAGCACAGATGGGGAATGGTTGTGCCTTCGCGCTGCGCCACCTGCCAGATGGTTTCTCCGGCTGCGGCTTCAACGGTCTTACCATCGAGTTCGAATGTGATTTTGTCTGACATTATTTAGTCTCCGCAAAGTCGGCGGGAAAATGTTTCATGGCGCTGACGAGCGGGTTGGCCGCCGCCTGCCCGAGGCCGCAGATGGACGCATCACGCATCACCTGCGCGAGATCAGCATGGAGTTGCCGGTCCCAGTTGTTCCGTTCCATCATCGTCACAGCTTTTTCTGTGCCATTGCGGCAGGGCGTGCACTGGCCGCAGCTTTCGTCACGGAAAAACTTCATCAGGTTGAGTGCCACGTCCTTCATGTCATCTTGATCGGACAAAATGACGACCGCGTGCGAGCCGACGAAGGAGCCGTGTTTTTCAAGCTGGCCGAAATCGAGCGGAATATCGGCCATGCTCGCGGGCAAGATGCCGCCCGATGCGCCGCCGGGCAAGTAACCCTTGAACGTGTGGCCATCGACCATGCCGCCGCTGATGGCGATGAGTTCTTCCGCCGTGACCCCGGCGGGGACCAGTTTCACACCGGGATTTTTGACGCGGCCTGAAACGGAATAGCTGCGCAGGCCCTTTGCGCCATTCTTGCCTTGCGATGCAAACCAATTGGCTCCCTTCGCAAGAATTTGCGGCACCCAGTAAAGCGTCTCGATGTTATTGACGAGGGTTGGACGGTTGAAAATGCCGACCTGCGCCACATAGGGCGGGCGATGGCGGGGCAAGCCGCGCTTCCCCTCAATGGATTCGATCATTGCGGATTCTTCGCCGCAAATATAAGCGCCAGCGCCGCGGCGGAGATGGATTTTTGTATGGGGGCTGAGGCCCGCCGCTTCCACCGCGGCGATTTCGCGGGTGAGAATCTCGCGCGCAGCCGGATATTCGTCGCGCAGATAGATATAGACCGCCTCAGCTTCCACGGCCCATGCGCCGATGAGCATGCCTTCGAGAAAGGCATGCGGATTGGTTTCCAGATAATGCCGATCCTTGAAGGTGCCGGGTTCCCCCTCATCACCATTTACGGCCATCAGGCGCGGTCCGGGTGTGCCCCGTACCAGTCCCCATTTGCGGCCCGTAGGAAACCCTGCGCCGCCGAGGCCGCGCAAGCCGCCATCGGACAGTGTTGCAATCACGGATTCAATGGAACGGCTGCCCGCGAGGCATTCGTTGAGGACCGCATAACCGCCATCGCCGCGATAACGCGTAAAATCTGCATGGGCGGGAATTTCGGCATGCACATGCTTGTGTGCAGCCAGTTGACGCACTTTGTCCGCTGTCGCGTGATCGACATGATGATGACCGACTTCGGCGGCGGGCGCTGTGGCGCAACTGCCGATGCAGGGCGCACGCAGCACGCGCACGCCTTGTGGCGGATTATTCTGCATTTCAGCAATCAATTTTTCCGCTCCCGCCATCATGCAGGACAGGGAATCGCAGATGCGGATGGTAATGGGGGCGGGTTTCTCTTCGCCATCGCGCACAATGGTGAAATGCGCGTAGAAGGATGCGACTTCGTAAACCTCGGCCATGGGAATGCGCATCTCTTCAGCGAGCGCATGCATCATGCCCTCGGTCAGGCATCCGTCTGCATCATTGATGACGTGAAGATATTCGATGAGCTCATCGCGCTGCAGCGTGCGACCGGCCAACATGGCGCGCAAGGCGTCGCGCTCCTGCGGCGCAAGCTGCCGGCCCTTGGGGAAAAAGGGCGCTTTGCGCCGTCCGGAGCCGGGGTGAATGGGGCGGCCACCCTGCGTGAAAGCAATCTGGTTCATGCGACACTCGCGAACTGGGATGTGGCATACAAGCCCGTTCTTGATAGCTATTCAAATAGAAGATTTGGAATGATTGATAGTTATTATCTATTAAAAGTCGCGGTCGGCTGCCACAAGTGCACTGGCCTGCGGCAGGTCCGGTTGTTGTGCAAGTGCCGCCAGGGCTTCTACCAGCGTGGACAGGGGCGCCCGGTCCGGCACAACAAGGCCAACCAGACGGGTGATGTCCGGTTCGGTGAGCGGATGTGCCTCAACCGTCTCCGGCAAGCCGATTGCTTTCAGCATGGGGGTCGGCACGATGCTGGACCAGGGGCCTACGCCGACCTGCGCGCACAGCGATATGATTGAATTGGTTTCAAACACGGTCTGCGGCTTGCGGCCAATGGCGCGGAAAACGCCATCGATAATGCGGCGGTTCTGCATGTCCTGCGTCAGCAGACAGAGCGGCAAATCCGCAGCTTCACGCCAAGTAACTGTGGCGCGTCCGCTGAATGGCCCGCCGCGATGGGTGAGCAAGCTATAGGTTTCGGCATAAAGCGGCTTGGGCTGCACCCGCTCCAGCGGTTCGTTGTCGAGATAGGTGATGGCGGCATCGAGATCGAATTCGTCAAGCCCGCGCTGGATTTCGATGGAGGAGCGCGACAGGACCGACACGGTCACCGAGGGAAAGCGGCTGGTGAAGGGCGCGATGATCGTGCCAACAACGGCCAGCGCCGTAGGAATAACGCCGATGCGGACGGAGCCGGCGAGGCCGGCGCGAAATTGCGCCACATCTGAGCGCAGCATGCCGCATTCGGCCAGAATGCGGCGGGCGCGTTCAAGCACCCGTTCACCCTCCGCTGTGAAGCCAGTGAAACGATGGCCGCGCTCGACAATCAGCACGCCCAGTTCCTGTTCAAGCTGGCGTATGCCGGCTGACAGCGAGGGTTGCGACACATTCAGGCTGGCTGCCGCACGCGCGAAATGCTTTTCACGGGCCAACGCAACCAGATATTCAAATTGCCGCAACAGCATCACATTCCCTCATGTGGCCTTGATACAAACAGAAAGGCCGGCGGGAAAGCCGCCGGCCTGTTGCCTGTGCGCAGCGTCGATGGGTCAGTAGCCGAGCGCCGCCTCCAGCGGCCCTTTCGGCAGAGGCACCAGAAACCAGACCTCGAACATCATGAAGCTGACCAGGGCAATGCCGCCAGCGACAGCGATGCATTTCAGGATCGAGAATTTGCCGATCAGATACATGAAGCCGGCGATATAAATCGCCGAAGCAACATAAATTCCGATGACATGAATGGCGCCGACATAAACAATGGCGGGCACAAAAATCGTTGCCATGCGCTTAAAGCCCTCGCGCGTCACCATGGTGCGCACACCGCTGGCATTGTAGGGCAGGGCGCGCCACAGGTTGATCAGGCTCGCGATCGTCATCACCACGGCGATATAGAACGGAAAATAGCCGGGCGCCGGGCCTTCATTCGGCTTCCAGCCGAAGCCGAGCCGGATGCTGTCCTTAATCACGATGGCGCTAACAATCAGAAAAAAGACGGCGACGGCAATTTCCATCGTGCGGTAGTTGACCAGCGGCCGTTCTTCGGCGTCTTCAGTTTCATGCGACATGCGAGGCGCTTTCAGTCAGGATCGGGGACGCATCCGGCGCATGCTGCGCCGGATGCAGGATCAGATCAAATCAGTTGGTGGCGAGGAAGCCCGCTTCCTTCATCAGGTCGCGATGCAGGTTTTCGTTGGTGGCAACCCACTTCTCAAAATCCGCGCCGGTCAAGAAGGTCTGGTTGAATGCGCCTTTTTCCATGAATTCCTTCCAGTCCGGTGTCGCCATGACTTTCTTGAAGAGATCGACATAGAAAGCGATCTGGGCCGGCGTCGCGCCCTTGGGCATGAAGATGCCGCGCAGCATCTGATACTCCACAGGCAAACCAGATTCCTTGCAGGTGGGAATATCGCTCCACGCCATCGTTTCCGTCACTTTGGCAGTATAGGTCGAGCGCTTGGAATCAAAGATGCAAAGCGCGCGAAGCTGGTTGGCGCGCCACTGCGAAACGGCCTCAATGGGGTTATTGACAGTGGAATCCACATGCTTGCCAACAAGCTGGACCGCAACCGCGCCGCCGCCGGCGTAGGGCACATAGGTGAATTTCTTGCCGCCGGTTTGTTTTTCAACGGCAACCGTTACAATCTGGTCTTCCTGCTTGGATCCCGTGCCGCCCATCTTGAATTGCCGGTCATCGCCTTTCTTCACAGCCTCGATATATTCAGCCGCTGTCTTGTAAGGCGTTTCGGCATTGACCCAGAGAATGAATTGGTCAAGCGCCAGCATTGCAACAGGTTGCAAATCTTTCCAGCTGAACGGCGATCCCGTTGCGAGCGGGGTGGTGAAGAGATTTGACAGGGTAATGATCAGCTTGTGCGGATCACGCTGGCTGGCCTTCATTTCAAGAAAGCCTTCAGCGCCAGCGCCGCCGCCTTTGTTCACGACAATCAGCGGCTGCTTCATCAGGTTATGTTTCTGAATCACGCCTTGCACAAAACGCGCCATCTGGTCGGCGCCGCCACCGGTGCCGGCGGGAATCACGAACGTCACCGGCTTCTGCGGCTCCCACGCCTGCGCACGGGCGTGGGCGGTCATCGTCAGCACGGTGGCCGCAGCGGTTGCGGCCAGCGTCATCGCTTTACGAACATTCAGCACTCGCATGATTTTCGTCCTCCCGAGATGGTTTTGGTTTTTCAGCCTGTTTGTCGTTTTATCAGCAGCGCTCAGCGATGGGCGCGGCTGTAGCCTTTGAATTGCGGCCGGATGCGGCCCTGGATTGCCTTGATCATCGGCCAGAGCGCGAGGATCAGACCCAAAGTCATGATGCTGCCAGACAGCCAGTTTGACCAGAAGACGCCGACATTGCCTTGCGAAACGAGCATGGCCTGCCGGAACGAGCTTTCGGCCTGATCGCCAAGCACGAGTGCGAGCACCAGTGGCGGCAGCGGATACCCCAGCTTCGAGAACAGATAGCCCATCACACCGAACACAAGCATCATCCACACATCGAACATGGCATTGTTCACCGTGAATGCACCGATGGCACAAATCACAACAATGGCAGGCGCGATGATTGAAAATGGCACACGCAAAATGGCCGCGAACAACGGCACGCAAGTGAGCACGAGGATGAGGCCGACGACGTTACCGATATACATTGATGCGATGAGGCCCCAGACGAAGTCCGGCTTTTCGACAAACAGGAGCGGTCCCGGTTGCAGGCCCCAGATCATCAGGCCGCCAAGCAGCACGGCGGCTGTGGGTGAGCCGGGAATGCCGAGCGTCAGCATCGGCAGCAGCGCGCTGGTGCCGGCGGCATGGGCCGCCGTTTCCGGCGCGACCACGCCTTCCAGCTCGCCCTTGCCAAAATTTTCGCCATTCTTGGAAAAGCGCTTGGCAAGGCCGTAACCCATGAAGGATGCCGGCGTCGCGCCGCCCGGCGTTATGCCCATCCAGCATCCAACAATGCAGCTGCGGACAAAGGTCATGGTCATGGCCGGCAATTTCTTCCACGTCTCAATCACCGCATTGAGGCGCAGCTTTGCATGCGCGCCCTGGAATTTCAGGCCATCTTCCATGGATGCGAGAATTTCACCAATGCCGAACAGGCCGATGACCGCCACAAGAAACTTAAAGCCATTCAGCAGTTCGTCCTGACCAAATGTCATGCGCAGGCTGCCGGTAACATTGTCGAGGCCGACCGATGCCAGCGCAAAGCCAAGGCACATGGATGCGAGTGTCTTGAACGGCGAACCACGGCCCATGCCGATGAAGCTGGCAAAGGTCAGGAATTGAACGGCAAAAAATTCGGCTGGCCCGAACTTGAGCGCGAATTTCGCCACAACGGGAGCCAGAAACGTGATCATTGCCACAGCGACAATTGCGCCCACGAAAGACGAGGTGAACGCGCCAACCAGCGCTTCATCAGCCTTGCCATTCTGCGCCATGGGGTGCCCGTCGAACGTGGTCGCCACAGACCAGGGTTCGCCGGGGATATTGAACAGGATGGAGGTGATGGCACCGCCAAACAGCGCGCCCCAGTAAATGCAGGTCAAAAGGATGATCGCCGATGTCGGCGGCATGGTGAAGGTCAGCGGCAACAAAATGGCGACGCCATTGGCGCCGCCGAGACCTGGGAGAACACCGATGATGATGCCGAGAACAATACCGATCACCATCAACAGGATATTGTAGGGGGAAATTGCGACCGCAAATCCGCCCATCAGGGCGCTGAGTTCTTCCACCGGCGGTTCTCCCAAACCTGTGTTGTCATGCTTTTCGTTGTTATTCTTGCGGTCCTGCTGACTTTGATCAGTCCGCTTGATGAACCGAGACATACAGCTAATCAAAACTTCATCTGGTATGCAATATGCCTTTTTATGGTGCGTTGCAGCATAAAATGCAGCAGAAAACCCCTCTTGCGCGGTGTTTCAGGAGTGGCGTATGGTATGCCAAGAACCAGCGCCTTTCGCGCGCATGAGATGGACTTGGTTTGAGAATGCCCGGCGCCCGCTTGCAGATCAGGCCTATCGAAGAGGCTCCCAGCCTCAAGACGCGCACCTATGAAGCGCTGAAGGCGGCGATCAACGCCATGAATATTTATGCCGAAGGGGCGGAGCTGCGGCTCGATGAGCGCGCATTGTCGCTGCAATTCGGCGTAAGCCGCACGCCGCTGCGGGAAGCTGTTGCCCAGCTTGAACAGGAAGGGCTTGTGGCGGTTGCGCCGCGCAGGGGCATTTTTATCGTTCGTAAGACGAAAGCCGAAATTCTGGAAATGATCACGGTCTGGGCCGCGCTGGAAAGCATGGCCGCGCGGCTCGTGACGGAGGTTGCGACTGACGAGGAAATCGCGTCCCTGCACACGCTTGTGGATGATTTTGCGGCCAGCGCCATCGCAGCCAAAATGGGCGAGTATTCCGACGCCAATATCAAGTTTCACGGCACAATCATCGCGCTGTCCCGCTGCCAGAAGCTTGTTGAGATCACCAATGGGCTGTTTATGCATGTGCGCGCCATCCGCCATCGCGCGATCTTTGAAAAGGATCGCGCAAAGCGGTCCGTCGCCGACCACAAGGAAATTGTCGAAGCGCTGGAAACCCGTCACGCCGAGCGTGCCGAGCGGCTTGTGCGCGAACATACACTCCGCCTGCGCGATCACGTCGCGCAACATGTATCCATCGATTAAGCCGCGATTGCGAACGGCAAGCATAAACGGGAGTTCGCCATGTCCACCGAAACCGAACGCGAATTGACTGACGGGTTTCATCTTGTCATCGATGCGCTCAAGCTCAATGGCGTGAAAACCATTTACAATGTGCCTGGCATTCCGATCACGGACTTGGGGCGCATGGCGCAGGCGGCGGGCTTGCGCGTCATTTCCTTCCGGCATGAGCAGCATGCGGGCAATGCGGCGGCTATTGCCGGCTTTCTCACAAAACAGCCGGGCATCTGCCTGACTGTGTCTGCGCCGGGCTTTCTCAATGGCCTGACTGCGCTTGCGAATGCGACCACAAACTGCTTCCCGATGATTCTCATCTCAGGCTCCTCCGAGCGCGAGATTGTCGATCTTCAGCAGGGCGATTACGAGGAGATGGATCAGCTCGCGATTGCCAAGCCCTTGTGCAAAGCAGCGTTCCGCGTGCTGCATGCAGCCGATATTGGCATTGGCGTGGCGCGGGCGATTCGCGCCGCTGTCTCGGGCCGTCCTGGCGGCGTCTATCTCGATCTCCCGGCGAAACTGTTCTCGCAGGTTATGGATGCGGAAGCAGGCCAGAAATCCCTCGTAAAGGTCATTGATGCGGCTCCTGCACAAATTCCGGCGCCGGATGCGGTGAAGCGCGCGCTTGAGGTGCTGAAAGCCGCGAAACGGCCGCTCATTATTTTGGGAAAGGGCGCTGCCTATGCGCAAGCCGATGACGCGATTCGACAATTTGTTGAAAAAAGCGGCGCGCCGTTCCTGCCGATGAGCATGGCCAAGGGCCTTTTGCCGGATACGCATCCGCAATCAGCCGGTGCAGCACGCTCAACCGTGTTGAAAGATGCTGATGTTGTCATGCTGATCGGCGCTCGGCTGAACTGGCTGTTATCGCACGGCAAGGGCAAAACGTGGGGTGATGCGCCGAAGAAATTCATTCAGATTGACATTGAGCCGAAGGAGATGGACTCCAACGTCGAGATTGTCGCACCAGTTGTTGGCGATATTGGCTCCTGCGTGCAGGCCTTGCTGGCCGGCATGGGAGGCAACTGGACGTCGCCGCCGGCGGACTGGACAAATGCCGTCAACAGCAAGCGTGAAGAAAATATCGCCAAGATGGCGCCGCGTTTGATGAATAACAAGTCGCCGATGGATTTCCACGGCGCGCTGGGTGCATTACGTCAGGTGATCAAGGAGCGGCCTGACGCTATTCTCGTGAATGAGGGCGCCAATACGCTCGATCTCGCTCGCGGTGTCATCGATATGTACAAGCCGCGCAAACGGCTCGATGTCGGTACATGGGGCGTGATGGGCATTGGCATGGGCTTTGCCATCGCGGCCGCCATTGAAACCGGCAAGCCTGTGCTGGCTGTGGAAGGCGACAGCGCGTTCGGATTTTCCGGCATGGAGGTCGAGACGATCTGCCGCTATAATTTGCCGGTGTGTGTTGTCGTGTTCAACAATAACGGGATTTATCGCGGCACGGACGTTAACGCGGCGGGTGATGATCCAGCCACGACTGTATTCGTCAAAGATTCGCGGTACGACAAGATGATGGAAGCGTTTGGCGGCGTCGGCGTAAACGCGACATCGCCGGATGAGCTGAAAAGAGCCGTGGATGCGGCCATGGATTCCGGCAAGCCCACCCTCATCAATGCTGTGATCGACCCGGCGGCAGGCAGTGAATCTGGCCGGATCGGCAATCTCAATCCACAAAGCATGCTGAAAAAGAAATAAGGAGCAGGACGATGAAAGCCCTTGCAGGTGTCAAGATTCTTGATTTCACCCATGTGCAGTCCGGCCCGACGTGCACGCAGCTCCTCGCCTGGTTCGGCGCAGATTGCATTAAGGTCGAGCGTCCTGGTTCCGGAGACATCACACGCGGGCAGTTGCAGGATGTGCCGAATGCGGACAGCCTGTATTTCACAATGCTGAATCACAACAAGCGGTCGATTACGCTAGATACGAAAAATAAGAAGGGCCTTGAGGTTCTCGAACGTCTGATCAAGACATGTGATGTGCTGGTGGAAAATTTTGCACCTGGTGTGCTGGATCGGATGGGCTTCACTTGGGAGCGCATTCAGGAACTCAATCCGCGTATGATCTATGCCTCGGTCAAAGGGTTTGGTCCTGGCCCGTATGAAGATTGTAAGGTTTATGAAAACGTTGCGCAGTGTACCGGCGGCTCTGCCTCGACAACGGGCTTTCGTGATGGCCCGCCCCTCGTAACGGGCGCACAAATCGGCGATTCCGGCACCGGACTTCATCTGGCGCTTGGCATCGTTACTGCGCTTTATCACCGCACGCATTCCGGCAAGGGGCAACGCGTGGTTTGCGCCATGCAGGATGGCGTGCTCAATCTGGCGCGCGTGAAGTTGCGCGATCAGCAGCGGCTCGCGCACGGGCCGCTAAAAGAATATAGCCAGTTTGGCGAAGGCATTCCCTTCGGCGAAGCGACGCCGCGCGCAGGCAACGATTCTGGCGGTGGTCAGCCTGGCCGCATCCTGAAGTGCAAGGGCTGGCAGAACGACCCGAACGCTTACATTTATTTCATTACGCAAGCGCCGGTTTGGGAAGCCATCTGCGACGTGATTGGCGAGCCGGAATGGAAAACGCATCCAGATTACGCCAAGCCGGGCGCACGGTTGCCGCGTCTGAATGAAATCTTTGGCCGAATCGAACAGTGGACGATGACAAAGACCAAGTTCGAAGCCATGGATATTCTGAATCAGTACGATATTCCGTGCGGGCCGATCCTTTCCATGAAAGAGCTGGCGGAAGATCAATCGCTGCGCGCAACGGGCACGATTGTTGAGGTCGATCATCCCACCCGTGGAAAATATCTTTCGGTGGGCAATCCGATCAAGCTGTCGGACTCGCCCGCTGAGGTCAAACGTTCGCCGCTTCTGGGCGAGCATACGGACGAGATTCTGTCGTCGGTGCTTGGTTATTCGGCGGCTGAGATCGAAGCCATCAAGGCATCCGGTGCGACCGAGCCGCCGCCGAAAAAAGCGGCTGCGGAATAAGATCGCCATAGGTTTAAGGAGGGCGGACAAACGCCGCCTTCATCCCCGTCTCGTTTCCAGAGGATAATCGCATGCGGATCGTGGTTCATGGACAAGAAGCTTTCGGCAAGGCTGTGCTTGAAAAGCTCTTGGCGCGCGGCGAAAATGTCGTTGGCGTCTTCTGTGCTCCGGACAAGGAAGGCCGCCCTCAGGATCCTTTGAAGCTGTATGCACTTGAAAAAAATATTCCTGTCCATCAACCCAAAAGCTGGAAGACGCCGGAAGCGCTGGATCTGATGAAGTCTTTCAATCCGGATGTCTGCATGATGGCGTATGTAACGTTGTTTGTACCACAACCTGTTATTGATGCGCCGAAATACAACACTTTCCAGTATCATCCGTCACTGTTGCCGATGCATCGTGGCCCTTCGTCCATTAATTGGCCGATTGCCATGGGAGCCAAGAAGACTGGATTGACAATTTTCTGGCCGGATGAGGGCCTTGATGAGGGGCCGATCCTTTTGCAGAAAGAAGTCGAGATAGGGCCTGACGAGACTTTGGGCGACGTGTACTTTAAAAAGCTGTTTCCCATCGGCGTTGATGCAATGATCGAATCGCTCGATCTCGTGCGTAGCGGAAAAGCGCCCAAGATCGTTCAGGATTTGTCGAAAGGCTCATATGAGAGCTGGTTCCGCAAGGATGCCGCAGGCATCGACTGGTCGAAGAGCGCGGCGGATATTTATAACTTGATCCGTGCCGCGAATCCGCAACCCGGGGCATGGGCATTGTTCAACGGCACGGAAGTGCAGTTCTTTGACTCGGTGCGTCGTGATGGGGCAGGCGTAAGCGGCACCATCAGCGCTATCGATGCCGATGGCGTGACGGTTGCGGGTAATGATGGAAGCATTTTGCTGAAGCGCGTCAAAGCAGCCGGAGGGCAAAAGGTTGCAGCGCAGGAATGGGCTGCTTCGGCCGGCGCCAAGGTCGGTGACCGCTTCGAAAATGCGCCGAAAAAACAAACATAAGTGTTGCGCTAAAGAATACAGCAAGATTGGGAAGGGAATGTCATGAGCGTTAAATCGGATATCGAGATTGCCCGCGAAGCAAAAATGAAACCAATCGCCGAGGTTGGGAAGAAGATTGGTATTCCGGCAGATGCGCTGTTGAATTATGGCCCGACGAAGGCCAAGGTGTCATTTGATTTCATCGAGGCACAGAGGAAAAACAAGAATGGCAAGCTCATTCTTGTGACGGCGATCAATCCAACGCCAGCGGGTGAAGGAAAGACAACGACTACTGTTGGCCTGGGCGATGGTCTTAACCGCATTGGCAAAAAAGCGATGAGCTGCCTGCGTGAACCTTCGCTTGGCCCATGTTTCGGCGTCAAAGGCGGGGCGGCTGGCGGCGGCTATGCGCAGGTCGTGCCGATGGAAGATATCAATCTGCATTTCACGGGTGATTTTCACGCCATCACTTCGGCGCACAACCTGTTGTCTGCACTTTTGGATAACCACATCTATTGGGGCAATGCGCTTGGCATTGACCAACGCCGTGTGGGTTGGCGCCGGGTTATGGATATGAATGACCGTGCGCTGCGCTCAATTGTCAATTCACTCGGCGGCACAGCCAATGGTTTTCCGCGCGAAGATGGTTTCGACATTACTGTCGCATCGGAAGTGATGGCGATTTTTTGTCTCGCGACGGACTTGAAGGATCTGGAACGTCGTATCGGCAACATCGTCGTCGCTTATACCCGCGATAAAAAGCCCATTCATGCGCGCGATCTGAAGGGCGACGGCGCGATGACCGTGCTGCTCAAGGACGCCTTGATGCCAAATCTGGTGCAGACACTGGAGAACAATCCAGTCTTCATCCACGGTGGCCCGTTCGCGAATATCGCTCACGGCTGCAACTCTGTTCTCGCGACCACAACGGCTCTAAAGTTGTGTGACTATGTGGTGACCGAAGCGGGATTTGGCGCTGATCTTGGCGCTGAGAAATTCTTTGATATCAAATGCCGCAAAGCAGGCCTGACACCTTCGGCTACTGTGATCGTTGCGACGATCCGCGCGCTGAAAATGCATGGTGGTGTCGCCAAGGATGGATTGAAGGAAGAGAATGTCGCCGCTGTTGCCAAGGGCTGCGATAACCTCAAGCGTCATATCGAGAATGTGCGGAAATTTGGCGTATCGCCGGTGGTGGCCATCAACAAATTCATCACGGATACGGATGCAGAGATCGCTGCCGTCAAGAAAGCTGCCGAGGAGATGGGTGCGAAGGCTTTCCTTTGCACGCACTGGGCCGATGGCGGTGCTGGCATCGAAGATCTGGCGCGCCATGTGGTGGACTTGTGCGACAAGAATGACGATGCGCAGTTCAAGCCGCTCTATCCCGACAGCATGACGCTGCGCGACAAGGTTAAGTCAATCGCGACAGAAATCTATCGGGCTTCCGATATTTCCTGTGACGCCTCGGTTGAAGCGCGATTCAAGGAACTTCAGGATGCTGGGTATGGCCATTTCCCGGTCTGCATGGCCAAGACGCAGTATTCATTCTCGACCAATCCTAATGCCCGCGGTGCGCCGACAGGTCATGTCGTTCCCGTGCGTGAGTTGCGGCTTTCTGCCGGCGCGGAATTTATTGTCGTTGTGACCGGCGACATTATGACCATGCCGGGTCTTCCCAAGGTTCCATCAGCCGATGTCATTCGCCTCAATGCGCAGGGGCAGATTGAAGGCCTGTTCTAGGCCAAGCAAAAGCGCACAGGACATATTACGCCGGCCTTTTGGCCGGCGTTTTTTATGCTTCGGGATGTGCAGAATTCCATGCCGCCGCATAGGTTTCACAGAAGGTATCAAGCGCAGCACGATCGAGCACGCCGCCAGGATTGGCGCGCGTTGGTCCGCAAGCCTGAAAAGGCACATATCTTTGATGCGCCTTGCGCCACAAGCGGCGCATTTCGTTCAGGGGATCGGCGTGATCATCCACGCGCATATCGATGACGGGAAAGACGTCGGCATCCCAGATGCGGAGGGCCGCAGATTGTTTGCCGCGCTTGTCGCCTCCAGCCCGCTCGCCGGCTTCCAGCGACAGAAGCAGGCGATCATCAAAATCAAGAGCGGGATTATCGAGATAGCATGCCAGTGTATCGGCAATAACGCGCTCATTGGCGAGCATATTACCGGCCACTGACACATTGGCTGCACGTACAGCGCCACACCAGGGAACGCAGGCTTCGCCGGTAAAAGCTGCGATATTGCCGTCTCGATCCAGAATATGAGCCTGACGCAGGGCCGCTCCAGGGTCGGCTGCGACAACAATATTCAGCGTTTCCTGCGCGGTGCGCCCTTCCTGAAGTAATCGAAGCCCATCAACGCCAATCAGGGGATTCACGAAGGATTGTGTGGCGACAACACCAATATTTCCGCATCCGAATGGCACCCGTGCTCCCACAGCGAAGGCACAGGTTGAAACAGCAATGCCGAAGCGGCCGGACGCTTTATCGCGCGCGAGAATGGACCATGTCATGGCGTTTCCTTCATCGTCCGATGGCATAGGCTTGCATGAGGCGCGGCGTTGCTGCGGCGCGCAGCACGCCGTCACGTCCTTTTTCTGCTGCTGTCAACCGTCCGACAGACCATGCCGCTGCCTGTTCAATGCGGTGACCGCGTTTCTCCAGCGCCGCAATGGTTTCAGCGCCCGCTGTTTCTTCAATCATGAGATGGCCGGGGTTGGCCTCGCGCGGGTAGAAGGATGATGGCGCATGGGCGGTGTGAAATAGCGGCAGATCGATCGCTTCCTGCAGATTTAAACCGTGATGCACGCGCCGCAGAAACAGCGGCAGCTGCCACTGCTCCTGCTGATCGCCGCCGGGGGTGCCGAACGCAAGGCGGGGCTCGCCATCCTCAAAGGCAATCGAGGGCGTCAGCGTTGTGCGAGGGCGGCGTCCGGGCGCCAGCGATGTCGGCCGGCCTTCTTCGAGCCAGAACATTTGTGCGCGGCTATTGAGCGGAAACCCCAATTCCGGAATCACGGGCGATGATTGTAGCCAGCCACCGGAAGGGGTGGCGGCAATCATATTGCCTTCCTGATCGATGACATCGATATGCACGGTGTCGCCGCGTCGCGCTCCCGCTTGTTGCGCTGTCGCCATCATGGATTGCAACGTTGGCTCGCCGACTGCGGCGCTGCCCGCTACATCGGCATTGACCAGCCGCACGCTTTTCATCATGCGCGCAACCTGATTTTCAAAGCCGCTTATCATGCCGGGGCGAATATCATGAGAGGCGCGATCGGTGATCAGTGACCGTCGGTCTGCTGCATAGGCATTTGACAGCAATGTATCGAGCGGAATTGCTGAAAAATCCGGATCGCCATAATAGGCTTCGCGATCAGCGAAGGCGAGTTTGACGGCTTCCGCGACCAGATGCGTAAACTCAGCAGCGCTGGGGCCGAGCTTGGCAATGTCGAAGCCTTCAAGAATTTTAAGCGCCTGCAGAAAGGCTGGTCCCTGTCCCCAGGGTCCTGTCTTAAATACCGTCCAATTGTGATAATCAGCGCTCGCAGGTTTGTCGTACGTTGCCTGCCATTGCGCCATGTCATGACCGGTCAGCAATCCGCGATGGCGGCGGCCTGATGAATCCATGACTTCCTGTGTGCGGCAAAATGCATCGATTGCCTCTGCCACAAAACCCTGAGACCAGCTGCGTCGCGCTGCATCGATTTGCTGATCCCGTGCGCCGCTTGCCGATTCAGCCTCGCGCAAAATGCGCTCATAGGTTTCGGCAACCGCTATATTGCGAAACAGCGCATGGGCCTTTGGCGTTTCTCCGCCAGGCAAATACACGGCCGCAGATGTGGGCCACTCGTCTATAAACAGATCTTTGACACCTGCGATCTGATCGGCAACACGGGGGAGCATGGGGTGCCCGTTGCGCGCATATCCAATGGCTGGTGTAAGAACCTCGCGCAGCGACAACCGCCCATGGTCACGCAGCAGCATCATCCAGCCATCAAATGCACCCGGCACAACCGTTGCCAGCAAGCCAGAACCCGGCACAAGATCAAGCCCCAGCGCGCGATAGGCTGCGATGGTTGCAGCTTGCGGCGCTACGCCTTGCGCGCAAAGAACTTCAACTTTTTTTGCTTTGGCATTGTAGAAAACGGCCGGCATATCGCCGGCTGGACCCACCAGATGCGGTTCGACGATTTGCAACACGAAGGCAGCAGCGATGCATGCGTCAAATGCGTTGCCGCCTTTTTCGAGCATGGCCATACCAGAGGCGGACGCGAGCCAATGCGTTGATGTCACAACGCCAAAGGTTCCGCGAATTTCAGGGCGCGTGGTGAACATTTAATTTTCCTTAGGGTCGAGTGCATCACGCAGGCCGTCGCCCACGAGATTAAATCCGATGACGACGAGACATATAGCGATACCGGGGAAAATCGACATCCACGGCGCCTGTTCCATAAAATTCTTCGCCGTATTCAGCATCGATCCCCAGGACGCGGCCGGCGGTTGTTGCCCCAAGCCCAGAAAGGATAGTGAGGCTTCGAGAATAATCGCTTGCGCCATGAATAGGGTAGCCTGCACCAGAATGGGCGGCATCGTGTTGGGAGCGAGGTGCCGGACCAAAATGGCGCGATCACTGATGCCGATGGCACGGGCGCCTTCAATATAATCTTCTGCCCGCACGGTTAGAGCCTGTCCCCGTGCGAGGCGCACGAAAATTGGCACGGCTGACAGGCCAATCGCAATCATCGCATTGGTCAATGACGGGCCGAGAACAGCCGCAAAGGCAATGGCCAGAATGAGAAAGGGCAACGCCAGCATCGCTTCGGTAATGCGGGAGATTACCATATCAAACCAGCCCCCATACCACCCCGCCAGCAGGCCGAGTGGCACGCCAATCAGCACAGCAATGACCACGCCAATCACGCCAGCCAGCAGCGAAGCCCGCGCACCATAGAGCATCCGGGTGAAAATATCGCGGCCAAGATCATCCGTGCCAAACCAGTAGAGCGCTGACGGCGCCTTGCGGATGAGCATGAAGTTGGTTTTATTCGGGTCGTAAGGCGCGATCAACGGTGCAAATATGGCGCAGGCCACAAAGAACAGAACAATCGCGCCACCAAGCAGAGCGCCACGGTTGCGGCGAAATTTCTCGACGATACGGCTTTTTTGTCGACCAGCGCTGGACGCATGTATGGCGAGGCCGCTCATGCGCCAGCCCTCAGGCGTGGGTTGACAAGAATATAGAGCAGATCGGCCACGAGATTCATGATAATGAAGCCAATGGCCGTGCAGAGCACTACGCCTTGCACGACGCCGTAATCGCGGTTGAAGACGGCGTCGACGATCAGCTTGCCAAAACCGGGAATGGTAAAAACCTGTTCCGTCAATACAGCGCCCGCAAGCAATTCGCCGAACAGAATGGTTGCCAGGGTAATAACCGGAATGAGTGCATTGCGCAGGGCATGCTTGAGAATGACGCGATTTTCGTGCAACCCCTTGGCACGGGCGGTTCGCACATAGTCGGAGCGCAAAACTTCAAGCATGGCGGAACGGGTGTGGCGCATAATAAAGGCTGCCAGACCTGTGCCGAGCACAAAGGCCGGCATCGCCAATGTTTGTATGGCGCCTGCGGGATCCTGAAAAAAAGGCACATATCCTGATGCAGGAAGCCATTTCAGCTGAACCGCGATCACCAGAATTAGCATAATGCCCAACCAGAAATTTGGTATGGACAAGCCCGACAGTGCAAAAGCGCTTGCAGCATAGTCAATGGCCGTGCCCTTGTAGACAGCGGCCGCAACGCCGGCGGGCAGGCCAATCACCAGAGCCACAATCATCGCCGCTGCGGCGAGCTGGATCGTAACCGGCAATTTTTGCAGAACGAGATTGAGAACCGGTTCGCCCGTGCGCAGCGAGCGGCCGAATTCACCCTGAACGACCTGCCATAGCCAGGCGAAATATTGCGTGATCACCGGATCATCCATGCGGTAGAGCGCGCGCAACCGGGCGATGGTTTCCGGGTCCCGTTCCTCGCCAGCAATGACAAGGAACGGATCACCCGGCAATGCGTGCTGAAGGGCGAACACCATCAAAGACACGATGAGCAGCGTTGGTATCGCAATCAGCACACGGTTGGCGATCAGGCGCAGCATGATACGGCGGTCAGTTTTTCTTGATGCCGCTTAGGCGGATCATCCCGTCGGGATGCACCGAAAACCCGCTGATTTTCGTCGAAGCCGCATAGAACCAGGGCTGATTGTAAAGATAGAGCACGGGCACTTCATCCTGGGCAATTTTTTGCGCTGCGTCATACAGCTTCTTGCGTTCGGTGGCGTCATAAACTCCGCGCGCATCGGTCAACAACTTGTCCATTTGATCATTCTTGTATTTGCCATCGTTCTGGCCGCCACCGCTTGTCCAGAAGGGGTGAACATTGCCATCAGGATCGATGCGGCCGGACCAACCCACTCGGCTCAACTGGAATTTGCCTTGCTGCTGATCCCGCAACTGGCTGGCAAATTCCATCGAGCGCAGCTGAATATCAAAGCCCGCTTCCTGCGCCATGGCCTGAATGACCTGCCCAAGCTGGGCGTCAACAGGATTGTTGGTGACCATCAATTCCAGCTTCAGAGGTGGCTTAACGCCAGCTTCCGCCAGCAGTGACTTGGCTTTGGCGATATCGCGCGCCGGCGGTTTCATGTCCTGAATGTAATAGGCGCTGGAGGGGGGGAAAGGTTGTACTGTCGGTGGATGCGTGCCTTCGAACACAACGTCATTGATCACGTTGCGATCAATGGACAGGCTGAGGGCCTGACGCACACGCTTGTCCTTGCCGAACGGTGTGTTCGCTAATTCACCATTGTTATGATTGAGGGTCATGCCCTGATAGCCGAGGCCTGGGGTTGAAAAATATTGCAGCGCGCGGTCACCCTTGACGGATTTGACATCGGTCGCGGCGAGACGCTCAAGCATGTCGACTTCGCCGGATCGCAAATTGGCGAGCCGCACCGTTGTGTCGGGGATGGAGCGGTAGATCACGCGGTCGAAATGATAATTCTGTGCTTCCCAATGATCCGTGAATTTATCGAGCACGATGCGATCATTTTGCACCCGCTCGACGAATTTGTATGGGCCTGTGCAAATCGGCTTGACGGCGACATCCCCCGATAGGCTGGCCGGTGAAAGCATCATGCCGGCACGATCCGCGAGTTGTGACAGCAGGGTTGCGTCCTTTTGTTTCAATTTGAGCGCAATAGTCTGGGCATCGACAACAACAACCTCTGCAACTGTCGCGAGTTCCGAGCGCCGGAGTGATTCCGGCAAAGTGCGGGCGCGATCAAGATTGGCTTTGGCGGCAGTCGCATCAAAGACTGTGCCATCGTGAAATTTGACACCGCTGCGCAGTTTGATTGTCGCGGTCAAGCCGTCATCAGAAAAGCTCCATTCCGTGGCGAGGCGCGGCACCAGCTTGAGATCCGGCGTCGCGTCGAACAGTTTGTCGCACAGCGCTTTGAACACGATGCGGCCAACGAATGTGCGCGCCTTGTGCGGGTCGAGCATATCGGGGTCCTCCTGCAAGGCGATGCGCAACGCATTTTGTTGCGCATACGCCTGTGGCGCTGCGAGGAGGGCGAGACAGGAAATGCCGGTGAGAGCGAGTGCCTTCAAATTATTCATGATGACGGGCCTCCATTGGCTGGGATTTGATTTTCATTTTTCTGCCGTTGCTTTTCAACGGCGCTGGCAAAGATCGCCATGCGTTTTTGCCGCGCAGGGCTGCCTGAATTATCTGGCAGAATAGCGTCGGTGATCAAGGTTTCTGCATGATGGCAAGCGACAGTGTGATTGTCCGCAAATGCACGCAAGATTGGCTCTTCGGTGCTGCAACGCGATGTTGCGTGTGGACAGCGGGGGTGAAAGCGGCAGCCACTGGGCGGCGCGACGGGCGAAGGCGGATCGCCTTCCAACAGCTTGCGTTCGCGCCGCGCCGCAGGCGTTTGCGCCGGAATCGCCGCCATCAAGGCGCGCGTGTAGGGATGCGCCGGGTGATTATACAGGCTTTCGGTCGGCGCCAGCTCGACGATCTTGCCAAGATACATGACGGCCACGCGGTCAGCCGTATGCCGCACGACACCGAGATCGTGCGAGACAAGCAGCAAGGTCAAGCCGAGCGCTTCCTTCAAATCCTCCAGCAGATTGATGATCTGGGCGCGGATCGAAACGTCGAGTGCAGAGACCGGTTCATCGCCGACCACGAATTTGGGTTGGGATGCAAGTGCTCTGGCAATGCCAATGCGTTGGCGCTGGCCGCCAGAAAATTCGTGCGGATAACGCGCTGCGTGCTCGGGGAGCAGACCCACGGTGCGCAACATATCCGCGACACGCGCTGGCACCTCAGCGGGCAGCGCTATAGCATGGGCCTGTATCGGTTCGGCAATCAGACTTCCAATGGACATGCGCGGATTGAGCGACGAGAAGGGGTCCTGAAAAATAATCTGCATATCACGCCGCAGGGTACGCATTTGCGCGGGTGTCAGATTTGTAATGTCGCGATCTTCATAGGTCACGCGCCCTGCTGTTGGCTCGATCAGACGTAGCAGCACGCGGGCAAGGGTCGATTTTCCGCAGCCGGATTCACCGACGATGGCAAAGGTTTCGCCGCGGCTGATCTGAAATGATACGCCGTCCACAGCGCGCACGAGCGGATCGCGCTTCAGCAAGGTGCGTTTGCCGCCGAAATGCTTCACGACATTGTCAGCCAGCAGCACAGGCGCCGTCATGCACTCAGCTCCATCGCATTTTCGATGGGCGCCTTGAAGCAGGCGACGGCATGATTATCCGACATCTTCGACAAGGGCGGCACTGAGGCGCGGCAATGGGCATCGGCAAATGGACAGCGCGTGGAAAACCGGCAGCCCTTGGGCCATTGCGATGGCGGTGGAACAGAGCCCGGCACGGCGGCCAGCCGCCCCATGCGATGGCCCAGGGATGGCAAAGAGCCCATCAAACCGATGGTGTAGGGGTGTTGCGGGTTTTCAAAAATATCGAGCGCCGGACCTTTTTCTACAATGCGGCCGGCATACATGACCGCGACATCATCAGCCATATCGGCGACAACGCCAAGATCGTGGGTGATGAGCAGCATACCCGCACCGGTCTGTTGTTGCAGATCGCGCATCAGGCGAAGAATTTGTGCCTGTATGGTGACATCAAGCGCCGTTGTCGGCTCATCGGCGATCAATAATTGCGGATTGTTGGCCAGCGCCATGGCGATCATGATCCGCTGACGCATGCCGCCGGAGAGCTGGTGCGGATAAACGTCCAGCCGCGTTTCTGGCGCTGGAATGCGCACTTTGCGCAACAATGCAATCGCTTCTGTCCTGGCTTCTGCCGCGCGCATGGGCCGATGCCTCAGGATGGCTTCTGTCAGTTGATTGCCGACTGTGAACGCCGGATTGAGCGATGTCATCGGCTCCTGAAAAATCATCGCCATACGGTTGCCGCGCAAATCGGCCAGTGCAGGCGATGGCAATGTCAGCAAGTCCTGCCCTTCAAGGACAATGCGCCCGCCTGGTATTTTCGCAGGCGGGCGTGGCAGCAGACCCATGATGGCCAGCGAAATGATCGATTTTCCACAACCGGATTCACCGACGACACATAGTGTGCGCCCGGATTCGATGGAAAATGAAACTGAATCGACCAGCGCAAAGCCTGAAGGCAATCCATCGAAGCTGATGGACAGATTTTCGACAGACAGGATCGGCGTGGTATTCACAGGCGATGACGGTCATTCTGCCAGATGCTTGATCTCAGGCATCCAAGCCGATTTCAAACCGCAGCGCTACCCTAAAAATTCCAAATGGAACTTGTTCTGGATTGCGGCACGGGCGGCACCCTATAGGTCAAAGATCACGCCCTTGCGGAACAGGAAACAGCCATAACCGCGTGGATCGCCGACCTGCACTATGGCGAATGCCGCGCGCGCTGCATCATAAAAGGCAAAGCGCTCCAATCCGCGCATGTGAAGGCTTGTTCCCTCTGATCGATCCAGTACGTCCTGCACGTCCTGCTGCACGGGCGGCAAGGTGTCAGGGGCGCCCACCACTTCCATGCGGCGCACCGGGTCTGGCGTGAAATCATCGAGCGGTAACACCGAGAGGATGGCTTTGGCCACCTGCGGCATGGACAGGCCGGGGAGGTGGATCAGCTTGCCGTGGGCGGTGGCGCGCGCAATGCGTTCAGCGGGATGATTGGCGTCCACCAACGCCAGATCATCGCCATGCCCCATCGCCGCCAGCACCCAGAGCAGGTCCGGGGTCAGAAGCGGATCAATTCCCTTCAGCATGCGAAGCGTCCCCGGCTGCGGCCATAAATGCGTTTGGCGTTGCCGCCGAGAATACCGGCGCGGTCTGGCGGGTTCAAATCGGCAAGCAGGGCGGCCGTTGTTTCAACCCAGCGGCCATAGTCGGCGGCGAGTGTCGCAACCGGCCAATCACTGCCCCAGATCAGCCGCTGCGGCCCAAAGAATGCCAGCACGTCGGCTGTGACCGGACGTAAATCGCCAACGGTCCAATCGGCAGCGGCTTCGGTAACAAGTCCGGATAATTTGCACAGCACATTCGGATGGTGCGCCAGCGCCCGCATATGGGTCCGCCACGGTTCGTATAAAGGTTTGCGGATATGGGGTTTGGCGGCGTGATCGATGACGATGGTCAGTTCGGGATGACGTTCGGCCACTGTCAGCAAGAAAGGCAAATGCTGCGGTAAAACCAGCGCATCGAACACCAGGTCATGGGCGCACAGGGATTCAAAGGCCGGGATCAGATCGGGTCGCGCCAGCCAGTCCTGTTGTGGAATATCTTGAACCATGGGTCGCAAGCCCAGCAGCAACGGGTGTTGCGCCAGTTTGGCAATGGCGCTGGGTGCATCCGGCGCGGAAAAGTCAGTCCAGCCGACCACGCCAGCGACAAAAGGCGTGTTTTCCGCGATGGACAGCAGATAAAGCGTTTCCGCCTCGGTGGGCGCGGCCTGTACGAGAATAGTCTTGTCGATGCTGTTGGCTGCAAGCAGCGGCGCGAGATGTTCCGGGCCAAAGTCGCGCCAGAGCGGCGTGAGATCTGGCGTCAGCCAGCCGTAATCCTTGCGGGCGATGGACCAGAAATGCTGGTGGGCATCAATGCGCATGGGCAGCGTCCGGAGTCGGTGCATCGGGCGCGAGCAACCCCTCGGTTTTCAGGGCGTGCCACAGCGCAGCAGGAATGGTTGCGGTCATGGCTGCTATATTGTCAGTCACTTCCTGCGGCGTGACAGCGCCGAGCACGACACTTTTCACCACGGGGTGCGCGGCGGCGAAGTGCAGCGCTGCGATGCGCAAGGGCAAGCCGAAGGCTTCGCAACAGGCGGCAATGCGGTCTACACGGGCACGAATATCAGGTGGGGCGGGGCTATAATTGTATCGGGCGTCCGGCGTGTTGCCCGTGGCGAGAATGCCGGAATTGAACACGCCGCCTAGGAGAACATCGATGTTCTTTCGCATGGCCAGCGGGAAAAATTCCGTCAACGCCGGCTGCTCCAGCAGCGAATAACGTCCGGCGAGCAGCACAATATCCATGTCCGTCTCGTGGGCGAAGCGCGTGCAAATCTCGGCCTCGTTGACGCCAATGCCGATGGCTTTCACAACACCCTGCGCGCGCAAATCGTGCAAGGCCGGGTACGCGCCGGAGAGCGCTTCACGGATCCGCGCGTCGGCATTTTCGCCATGGGTCCAGACATCCACGTCATGGATGAGGGCGATGTCGATACGGTCAACGCCGAGCCGGAGCATGGACTGTTCCAGACTGCGCAGCGCGCCGTCCCGCGAATAATCGAACCGTGCGCCATGCGGTAGGCCCCCGCGATAGCCGGAGCCGCCGCCGCGCGGTGAAAGCGGGTCCATGACGCGGCCGACCTTCGTGCTGAGCACAGGCTGTGCATCCGGCACCCGCCGCAGGGTTGCGCCGATGCGATGCTCCGCGAGTCCATGTCCGTAAAGCGGTGCGGCGTCGAGCAACGTGACGCCGCCCCGCAAGGCTGCTTCCACGGTCGCGACCGCGCGCGCCTCATCGAGACAATCGTAGAGATCGCCCAACGGCGCGCCGCCATAGCCCAGCGCAGAGACGCTGAGGCCGCTGCGCGAGAGGCGGCGAACGGGGAGGCGAGGGTGCATGCGGGCCTACTGAACTGTGTAGCCTAGCAACGGTTGCGGCTTGCGCCGGGCTTGTCAACTGACTAACATGTTAGTGAAACATAGTATGGAGCCTGTGACGTGGCGATCAAACCCAGCCGCTTTGGACTATCCTGTGCGATTACCACGCCGATGCGGGCGGATGGGGCTGTCGATCTCGCCCGCCTTGCCCACCATGCCCGGCATGTGCTGGCCGAAGGCTGCGATTCCCTGACGCTGTTCGGCACGACGGGTGAGGGTGCTGGTCTGACCATGCGTGACAGGGCCAGCATGTTCGGCGCCGTGCTCGGTGCTGGCGTTGAGCCGTCGCGGCAGTTGCTGGCAGGCATTTCCGCACCGGCGCTGGATGATGCGGTGGATCAGGCGCGCATGGCGCTCGATGCGGGATGCCGGGGTCTGCTGGTCGCGCCGCCCTTCTATTTCAAGGGTGTCGATGATGACGGCATATTCGCCTGGTTCGCTGAATTTTTTGAGCGGCTGAAGGGCGATGCGCGCGGCGTAATCCTCTATCATATTCCTTCGCAGACAGCAGTTTCGCTCTCGGTCGCGCTGGTGGACCGCTTGAAGCGGGCGTTTCCCGGCACCGTAGCGGGGGTGAAAGACTCGTCCTGTGATTGGAATACAACCGAGCAGTTTCTCAAGGCGCACGGTGAGCTCGCCATTCTTGTCGGTGACGAACGTCATCTCGCGCGCGCGGTTCGTGAGGGCGGCGAAGGCAGCATCTGTGGCGTCGCCAACATTGTTCCGGGCTGGCTGCGGCCGCTTGTCTATGAGGGCAAGGACGATGCGCGGGTGAACGCGCTCGTGGAGGCGATTTGCCGGTATCCCGTCATGGCAGCCGTAAAGGCGCTGGTTGGCCATATCCACGGCGATGCCGGATATGGTCCGATGCGCGCACCTTTGCGGGCGCTGACTGCGGCGGAGCGGCAAGGCGTTGTCACTGCCTATGATGCCCTGCGCGCCGCCAAGGCGGCCTGACAGGCGCGGTGATGGCGTCCGCGCCCGCCCGCCACCCTGATGCGCCCAAGCTGCGGGAGCGCGCTTATGTCCGTTTCACGGAAAGCCTGATTGCGCGCGACATCAAGCCCGGCCAGTTCATATCGCAGCGTGAACTGGTCGAGATTACCGGCCTGCCGCTCGGCGCAATACGCGAATTGATTCCGCGGCTGGAAGCGGAAGGGTTGATCGTGACGGTGCCACAGCGCGGCATGCAGGTTGCGCATGTGGATCTCAACCTGATCCGCAACGCCTTTCAGTTCCGCCTGTTTCTCGAACGGGAAGCGGCAGCGCTATATGCGCAGAACGCCAGCGATGCAGCGATTGCGCAGCAGCAGGCGGCGCATGAAGCGATTATCCGTCGGGCACAGGCGGGCGGTGATGAATCCCTGATTGTCGATGCCGAGGCGACGGACCGCATCCTGCATGAGGCGATTATCGATCATCTCGACAACGAGATTATTTCCAAAGCCTTTCGCGTGAACTGGATCAAAATCAAGCTCATCCGGCAGAATGAGACGCGGCTCTATGCGGATCTTGTTGTGCCGGTGATGCAGGATCATCTCAAGATTATCCGCGCGATGGCGGCGCGTGATGCGCAAGGCGCTGCCGATGCGATGGCGGAACACATCTCCAATGCCCGCAACCGGGCGATGGAAATCTAGGCGTTCAAATCACAACAACCGGGAGGCTGACATGATGAAACTCAATCGGCGCAAGGCCATCATTGGTGCAGGCGCTGCAGGTGCGGCTTTGGCCATGCCGTCCATCGGTGCGCGGGCGCAGGCGACGGTCATCCGCTGGGGAGAAATGCTGGCGCCATCCCATCCGCAGGTGATGATGATTGATCGCATCGCCAAGGACGTGAAAGAGAAAACATCGGGCCGCGTCGATATCCAGAGTTTCCCCAATGGCCAGCTTGGCTCAGGCAAGGACATGATGGAATCGGTGGCGGCGGGCGCGCTCCACCTGACAACTGACGGTGCGGCCGCGCTTGGCTCTTTTCTGCCGCAGCTTTCCGTCATCGAAGCGCCCTATCTATGGCGCGATGCCGCGCATATGGCGAAGGCTGGCGGCTCGGACATTTTCAAGGGCATGAACAATGACCTCGTGTCCAAGCGCGGCATTCGCATGCTGGCCGTCACTTATTATGGCAAGCGTCATCTCACCACCGGCAACAAGGCCGTGAAAAGTGCTGCGGATATGGCAGGCTTCAAGCTGCGTGTGCCGCCGGTTGATACCTTCCGCGCGATGGCGGAAGCGTGGGGGGCGCGCGCCACACCGATCAATTTCAATGAGCTTTATCTCGCGCTCAGTCAGGGTGCTGTGGACGGGCAGGAAAATCCGTTGCCGACGATTGCCAGCGCCAAATTGCCGGAGGTGCAGAAATTCCTTGTGTTGACCGGGCATATCATCACACCGCGCCTCGTTATCGCGAATGAGGATTTTCTCAGGAAATTGTCCGGGCCTGACCGCGCAGCGCTCGATGCGGCGATTGCTGCCGGCGTAGCGTGGCAGGATGCGGAATTGTCGCGGCAGGAAGGCACGCTGGTCGATACGTTCAAGACGCAGGGCATGACGGTGATCGAGCCTGATCTTGAAAGTTTCCGCAAGCCGGTGCTGGCGCAGGTGCCGCCGAAATTCGAGGATAAATGGGGCAAGGGCACCTGGGACAAGCTGGCGGCACTGTGAACTGAGCGCGCCGGTGAGGCATTTTCAACGGTGGCTGGACCGCGCATTGCACGCCCTTGCGGTCTGGCTGCTTCTCGCCCTTCTGTGCAGCGTTGTCGCAGGCGTTATCTCGCGGCAACTCGGCATGCCGCTGGCGTGGACGGACGAGCTTGCGCAATATCTGCTGGTGTGGACCGGGTTCTGCGGCTGGATGATCGCTTCACGCAGACGCAGCCATATCCGCATCGGCATTTTTGCCGCGCGCATGCCGTCAGCGATGCAGCGTGTGCTGGAGATTCTGACGCAAGCGGCGATTTTCGCGCTCGGCCTTGGCCTCGTGTGGCATGCGCGCACGCTCATCCTGCGCACGCTCGATGTTGAATCGATCAGCCTGCCATTTCCGGCGGCGGTGCTGTATTTTCCGTTGCCGGTATTGGGCCTGTTGCTGATGGGGCAGGCGCTTGCTGAAGCCATTGTAGCATTGCGCGGTCGCACGGCCTTTTCAGAAGGGCAAGTGCTGTGACCGGCCTGATGTGGCAGGTTCTCGGCGGCTGGCTGGTGGCGATGCTGCTCGGCGTGCCGCTGTTTGCTTCCATGGGTCTTGCCGCGTTCGCCTTTGTCTATCTCGGCGGATTGCCGCCGGGCATGATCCCGCAGAAAATCGCGCAATCCGCCAATTCATTTCCCCTGCTTGCCGCGCCGCTGTTCATTCTGATGGGCAACATCATGAACAGCGCGGGCATCACCGAACGCATTTTTACCTTTGCGACAGCCTGTGTGGGATGGCTGCGCGGCGGTTTGTGCCATGCCAACATTCTCGCCAGCGTCATTTTTGCGGGCATGTCAGGCTCCGCTGTCGCCGATGCCGGTGGTGTCGGCACGCTGGAAATCAAGGCGATGAAGGATGAGGGCTATGATCCGGAAACGGCAGCTGCGATTACGGCCGCATCCGCGACCATCGGCCCGATTATTCCACCTTCGCTGCCGATGGTGATTTACGGCGTGACCGCAGATGTCTCCATCGGGGCACTGTTTCTCGCCGGCGTCATACCCGGTCTGCTCATGGCTGCGGCGCTGATGGCGATGGTGGCGGAGGTGGCGCGCCGCCGGAATTTGCCGCGCCATCCCTTTCCCGGATTGCGCGATGTCTGGGTTGCCTACAAGCGGGCGCATTGGGCGCTGATGACGCCGGTAATCCTGTTCGGCGGCATGATGAGCGGCATTTTCACGCCGACGGAAGCGGCAGGCGTCGCCACTGTTTATGCCATTTTCCTTGGGCTTTTTGTTTATCGCGATTTCAGCCTGGCCCGGTTGCCGAAGCTGGTGGCCGAGACGGTGGAGACCACCGGCATTGTACTTGCACTGGTGATGACGGCGGCTGCACTGGGGTGGTGTCTGTCAATCAGCCGCCTGCCGCAGACATTGGGGCCGCAAATTGTCAGCCTTGTCGGCACGCCGCTGCTGTTCCTGCTGCTGGTGAACGGGCTGCTGCTGATTGTCGGCTGCTTTATGGAAGCGCTGGCGGCGATGCTCATTTTGATTCCGATTCTTGTCCCGGCCGCTATCGCTCTTGGCATCGATCCAATTCAATTCGGCCTGATTTTCGTACTCAATCTGATGATCGGGACGATCACGCCACCGGTGGGCGTCGTGTTGTTCGTGACAGCGCGTATTGCCAATATCAGCTTTGAAGCGATGTCACGCGCCATCGTACCGTGGCTGGTTCCGCTGATTTCCGTGCTGCTGGCGATCACTTTATGGCCGCCGCTGACCACATGGCTGCCGAAACTGGTCATGGGGCGCTAACTGCGCCCGCGCCTCACCATTTCAGGATTAATTTTCCTGCCAGCCATGATGTGGCCATGACGATGGCCGCAGCGATGCTGTACCAGAACATAACGAAGAGTGGGCTGTCATCCATGCAGTTCAGGGCGTAGATGCTGGCGCCGATGCCGGTGGCGGTGACCGCTGCCGCGATTGATGCGGCCTGTGGATGCAGGATGGTGCCGTGCCGCAAGGCCATGAGAATTGCGGCCAGCGGCAAGGCAGAAAACAGCGGCACCAGTGTCAGGCAATGCAATCCCTTCATGCCGATCATGCGGCGTTCCATGCCATTGATGCCATTGCCGGTGAGATCGATGACGATGAACACCAGCAGCGTGACCGGGCCTGCGAGCATGATCATCCGCCGCCACGGGCGCTGCCCGGCGTTATTCTCGGCATTGATGATCATCAGCCCGCTGAGAGCGAGAAGCCCGGTAAACATGAATTTCATGATCAGTGCACCAGTGACACCCGGCGCGGCAATATCAGGACGCAAGCCAAGCGTCAGGAAAAACAACGCGATGACCAATGCGATGCTGGCTGGCAGCAGCCATTTCAGGACGCGC